>CAJUEB010000037.1:0-1650 GCA_910585135.1 uncultured Eubacteriales bacterium | reverse complement strand
GGTTGCAATGGTCCTGTTTTCATCCGCGATGCAGAAGCCGTGAGAAAATCATACCCCGCTTTTTTTGAAGACTTCACTGCATTAGGCGGCAATGTGAAAAAAGCTTGATCAACTAAACCAATAACCTCCCCGGGATGGTCCGGCGTGAAAGCTCAGGCAAAACTTGAAAGCAAAAACCCAGGCGATCCCCTGGATCAAAATCCCTGTAAATCACCGAAGAAAAGGCTTGCAAGCCGCTGAACATCCGCTTTGGCTCTCTCTAAGGCCAAAGCCTTGGCAAGTCACTGGCAAGTCAACGAAACAGCAAACGCCGCTTACAGCAGGGAGTAAAACCCATAAAAACGAAATGGAGATCAACACCATATGAAATCGAGTTTTGGAAAAAACATCAAGGTTTCGATTTGGGGCGGCTCTCACGAACCTGCCATTGGCACAGATATCGAAGGGCTGCCCATCGGAACGGAAATAGACATGAAAGCGCTTACCGCCTTTCTAAAACGGCGCGCGCCGGGAAACAGCCCATTCGCAACAAAGCGAAAGGAAGCGGACATTCCAGTCCCGGTAAGCGGCCTTACGGATCGCGCGGCAGACGATAAAAACACCAGCCCCGCAAACGACAGGCGATCCAGAACATCAGGCGGCACGAACATCAGCGTACCAACAGGCGGGCTGGCAATCGAAACGACAGACGAGCTGGCAAATCCCGCAGACGATTCAGCAAACACAAGAAGCCTGGCAAATCCTGCGGGCAACGCATCGGCCGAACATCAGCCTGACAGCAGTTCGCCAGCCCGCACCACCACTTCCGCAAGCACCCTTACCGTAGTTTCTAACCGCATTTCCCTGGAAATACGCAATACCGATACCCGCTCGCAGGACTACAAGACACTGCGGACGATTCCCCGCCCAGGACATGCCGACTACACGGCGCGGCTTCGCTACGGCGACGCCCTGAACATGGCAGGCGGCGGACCTTTTTCCGCAAGGATGACTGCCCCACTCTGCATCGCAGGCGGAATCGCCCTGCAACTATTGCAAAACCGCGGCATCCACATCGGCGCACATATCTACTCGATCGCCGATATCAAAGACACGCCCTTCGACCCGGTGGCAACAGATCCTGCACTTTTGGAAAAGTTAAAGACAAAAGACTTTGCCGTGATCAACGGACCTGCTGCAACCCGTATGCAGGAAACGATTACAAACGCCCAACAAAACGGCGATTCGGTGGGCGGCATCATCGAGGGCTGCGTCCTGGGACTTCCCGGCGGGATCGGCGGCGCGATGTATGACGGTCTCGAAAGCGTACTCGCTCCGATTTTTTTCGGAATCCCCGCAGTAAAAGGCGTAGAATTCGGCGCAGGATTCGGCGCAGCATTTCTAAAGGGTTCGGAAAACAACGATCCGTTTTACTATGACGGCGGGCACATCAAAACCCGAACCAACCATCACGGCGGCATTCTGGGCGGCATCACGACAGGCATGCCACTCATTGCCCGCCTTGCCTTTAAACCGACCCCGTCCATAAGCCGCGAGCAGGATTCGGTCGATTTAGAAAAATGTGAAAACGCAAAACTCGTTATCAAAGGCAGACACGACCCTTGCGTCGCAGTCAGAGCAGTCCCGATCGTGGAAGCTGCGCTCGCCTTA
>CAJUEB010000036.1 GCA_910585135.1 uncultured Eubacteriales bacterium | reverse complement strand
AACCCTTATTAATTTTTTAGCTGATGGTGTAACATATGTTTGACAAACCTACAATATCATTTACATACAAGACGGATTATGCATGGGAGAAAAAATCGAATTTTATTTTTTACAATCGATTGCGAGCGATTCCCATGATTTGCTTGATGTTCGATAAAGTTATTGGTATACTTTCGATTATCGGAAAATAAATTTAGCGCTTGAATGGAACTTTCATTACAACGAGAGGAAACCGCCCATGAGCGGAAAACGAAAGGAGCTTACGATACAATGACAAGGGACGAAGCATTTGAGCTTTTGAAAAAGTACAACCAGGAGGAGTTTCACCTGAAACACGCGGAAACCGTGGAAGGTGTAATGCGCTATTTTGCGGAAAAACTGGGCTACACGGATGAAGTAGAATTCTGGGGGCTTGTCGGCCTTCTTCACGACATAGATTTTGAGATGTGGCCTGACGAGCATTGCGTCAAGGCAGTAGAACTGCTGGAAGAGGCGGGCGCTGAACAGAGAATGATCCATGCCATCGTTTCCCACGGGTACGGCTTGACGGAAAGCGCCGCAAAGCCGGAGCATGAAATGGAAAAAGTTCTCTTCGCTTGCGACGAGCTTACCGGACTGATCGGCGCTGCTGCGTTGATGCGTCCATCTAAAAGCGTTCAGGACATGGAAGTAAAATCCGTGAAAAAGAAATTCAAGGATAAAAAATTCGCCGCGGGCTGTAGCCGGGATGTCATCATGCAAGGAGCGGAAATGCTGGGCTGGGAACTGGAAAAGCTTTTCGAAGAAACCATACTGGCAATGCGTACATGCGAAAAGTAGCACATAACTTCATATAGCTGTTTACGACCGTACCGGGTTTTTTGCGTTTAAACCGGGCATGACATTCTTAATTGTGCAATTTAGAAGAACGATTAGAACGACATGAAACGACATGAGATGATTAATC
Source organism: uncultured Eubacteriales bacterium (assembly GCA_910585135.1). Lineage (GTDB taxonomy): Bacteria > Bacillota > Clostridia > Peptostreptococcales > Anaerovoracaceae > Lentihominibacter. The sequence continues at coordinate 14,110 of CAJUEB010000036.1, read as the reverse complement.
GAGCAATTTAAAGGAACGATACAAATGATATTAGATGATAAACTGAAAAAGCTAAAAGAAATCCTGGAAAGCTACGGGCAGATACTGGTCGCTTTATCCGGTGGTGTGGACAGCGTTTTTCTGCTGGTATTTGCCCATAAGCTGTGGGGAGATGACCGGGTCGCTGCCCTGACTGCCGACGGACCGCACTTTGCAGACGACGAATTAACATATGCCAAACAGCTCTGCGAAGCCTTAGGAATCAGCCACAAACGAATCAACGCTGACGATGTGCTTTCCACAATCCGCCAGAACCCACCCGACAGATGCTATCTGTGCAAAAAGGAAATCTTTTCGCGCCTGAAAGAACGCGCCGATATGAGAGGATGCGTATTAGCGGACGGAACGAACCTGGATGATTTGGATGATTACAGACCGGGATATCAGGCATTGCAGGAGCTAGGGGTTGCCAGCCCGCTCAAGGATGCCGCTTTAACCAAAATGGAAATCAGGCAAGCGCTGAAAATTTTGGCAGATGAAGATGAACTGATCGCCGCCGCGCTTACATTAAAAAACGGCACGCCGATTTGGGAAAAACCGGCCTTTGCCTGCCTCGCTTCTAGGATTCCTTATGGGGAACTGATCACGACCGAAAAGCTAAAGGCTATTTATGAAGCAGAGGTTTTTCTGCAAAACCTGGGGATTGCGCAAGTAAGGGTACGCCATCACGGAGATGTCGCACGGATTGAAGTGCTGCCGGAAGACAGGAACAAATTCTGTGATATTGGCTTCATGGATCAGGTTAACGAGGGAGTCAAAAAATGCGGGTTTTCCTTCGCCGCACTGGATTTGGGCGGATATCAAATGGGAAATTTGAACAAATTGACAACTGACCGCCAAACGTACAATTTAGACGACGGCCAGCACTACGATTTCGAAGCCTTCACCGATATCATCGCACGCCTGCGCGCTCCTGACGGCTGTCCATGGGATATTAAACAGACCCATGAAAGCCTGAAAGAATGCCTGATTGAAGAATCCGGCGAGGTCATCAGCGCCATCGACCAAAAAGATGATGAAAACCTATGTGAAGAGCTGGGCGACCTGCTGCTTCAAGTGGTGATGCATGCCCAGATCGCAGCGGAGGAAAACCGTTTTACCATCGAAGATGTCATACAGGGTGTTTCGGAAAAAATGATCAGACGCCATCCTTACGTCTTTGGTGATGTAAAAATTTCCTCACTTGAAGAAGGGCTGGATCTTTGGAACGCCATCAAAGAAAAAGAGAAAGCAGGAAAATAACATCCTGCTTTCCCGCTTATATCCACTCGCCATTAGCGGCAGACCATTTTTTAGTAAATTCTTTGTCTCCAACTGCTGCTGTAAACGGTTTTGTCAAGAAAGCTTTTATTGTTCTCAGTACGGTACTGTAATCATCTGTTTTCGTGTCGATTTTACGGACAAAGGCTTTCCATTTTTTCTGCATTGCCACATCGTCATCAAAGCACATAACCTGTTCAAATTGCTCCGCTGTAAAAGTGCGTTCACGGTTTGCAAAAGTTTTTCTGAGTGCTTCTGTTAGCACATTGCCGTCAAAATCAAATTTATTTGCAAGATAATAAATATCATAATAGTCTTTCATACGGCTGGAAAATTCCATCAGGTTTAGGATAGCATCAATTTTCTCAGCAACAGTCGTTTCAATGGAATAAGTATTAACTGTGGGTGCAATAAAATCATCAAGCTGAGTGGGAATTTTTCGCCTTTCCTGCTTTGGTACAATGACATCACCAACACCGAAATCGATACCAAAGGGTGTGCGAGTATTTTTAATACGAGCAACCATCGACACTCCGATGCCTGCATACTTCTTCTGGGCGGCAATAGGTGCAACATCTTTTATCTCAAAGGTAACAAAATCATTGCCGGTATGAACCGCTATAATTTCTTCAATGATATTTCTTAACTGCTCTGGTGTATTAGGTATTTGCCAAAGCAAAAAATCCACATCAACTGTCACTCGGCTCTCAAAGTCAGTAAGGGAATAGAGGAACAAGCCGCCTTTCAGTACGAGGTTTTCAGCATACTTGGACTTTTCCAAACGGCGCAAAAATTCCTCTTGGCAAAAGAGCTGCAAGCAGAGCTGATAGCTCCTGCCGCTTTCAGCAGCTTTGTTTTTAAGTCGCGCTAGAACGGACGCAGCTATATCAGCCATTAAGCAATACCTCCATCACATTCATAACCTTTGTATAAAGCTTCATTTCCTTTGCGTATTTAGACAAATTTGCAAGATTCTTTTTTTCATCAGCAGTATAGGCATTGACGGACTTATTAAAAATTTCATTGTCAAGTTTTGTGCGGTACTTAAAGCAATCGCATATTGTTCGTTCACGATCATATACAGGCAATATTACACCGTTAAAATTGCTTGTGGACTTGCCTATATCTAAAAATTCCTTTTGAATATAGTAAGCTTTCATCGGAAATTCTTCAATGTTCTTTACGGCACGGGTTGCCGTCCTTGGTACGGCAATCGACCATTCACGGGGAGAAAAATCACTATATCCGTAGTGAAACAAAGCGGACTCAACACAAATAATTCCCTGCGGAAGCAGCTCATGGATCAACTGTTCCTCTGCCGCGCCATTGCTCTGAGGAAGCTGATAAAATCCCCTACGAATCCTTTCGATGAGCCCCTCTTTACAGAAAGCCGCAACTTCATATTTATTGATCCCATTAGCAGCGAAATCTGAAGTTTTTGCAATACCGCCATTATTTTCAATTACTTTTTTTAAAATTTCTTTTTTACTCAAGCAGACACCAACTTTCCGCACGCAAGAAATAAATAATGTACGCAATTATTATACCATATGGTTTTGTAAATTGCAGCAACTATATGCGTACATTATTCTAAACTTGTACGCTTAAAGCAATTGAACGATCAATTAAATCCCGTAGCATTTCCGCTTTGCAATATAACGACAAAAGGTACGGCGCAACTCATTTTACAAAGTTACACCGTACCTGACATAAAAACCTTCCTCATCTTGCGACGAAAAATAACATCCTGCTTTCCGCTAAAATGCAATATTTCATAATTTAAAATGCCACATTCCACAAACGTTCTTCATCGATTCCGATATCGACAACGGAAATCTCCCCGCAGTATTTCTGCGCAAATTTTTGCAAATGAACAGGCTTTCTGGCATGGAACGTGAGCGTGTAATGCGCAGTAATCGCATTCTCATCCAGCTCTCTTTCATCGACCAGATCGCCGCCAAGCCCCGACGGAATATCCAGCGATACGACAATGACCGGCGTTTCGGGTTTTCCATCAATGGTCTTGCGTGCATACCGGTTTATGTAAATCGCAGCCTTGAGGCCGTTGCTTTCCAGCCGTCCATGAAAACCTGTGCCATACATCGCATCCACGATAATATCCGGGATGCCATCAAGCTCCATCAATGCCCTGTTATTGCTGTCCATGTCAAGAATCTTGATCGGGCGATTTTTTAACAGTTCAAAATTCGTAATCGCATCCGTTGTCTTCGGGCGGCCTTCAACCAGGACTACCGTAATATCATAACCCGCATCGCTCATCAGGCGAGCCACCACGAAACCATCCCCGCCATTATTGCCCTTACCGCAAAAGATATACGCCTTTCCCGCCGAATCCTTTACAGGCGTTATTATGTCTCCACGCAGGATACCAGCAACACCAGCAGGTGCGGACTTTGGCGCAAATACCCCTGCAATATTTTCCTCCGCCGCCCGAAACCCCGCAGCCTGAACCTTTCCTGCGTCCTCTTTCACCGCATCCCGGTAAACGGCAAGCTCCAAAATAAACCGTGCCGCCCCTGTTCCTGCGTTTTCCATCATCTGATAATAAGATAAACCGTCTGCATCAGCTCTTTGTTCGAGCAGCTTCATCTGCCCGCACGTAACAAAATGTTCCCCGATCCTTCTCATATTACCGCTCCTTCTCCGCTAAGCAAGCGCAGACGTTCACGCCAGAACCGATAAATCCAGATATTCATAACTTGATAAAAAGTCTGCCATAACCGTTTTGATTTCCTGGCAACCACCCTCTTCATCTGACGCCATATTCATCGGTAAAATCGGATCATGCAATGACTTGCGCAGCAAACACCATCCGTTCGGGAAATTGATTCTAACGCCTTCATAATTTGGTTCTTCCAGGGAAAGCTCCCCCGATGCGTCCACAAATTCTTTCAGCTCCGCCAGCACTTTGTCGCCATAAGCACCAAAGTCGTTACAAGTGACAGAAATTCTAATTTCCTTTTCATCGGCAGGTTCTTGCAGATCTTCTATCACACAATCCAGCGTTTTTCCTTCCGCCCGAAGCTTAGCCGCCTTGATTACGATTTTAACCGCTAAATATGCGCCATCATCGAGAAAGTAATTCTCACGAAGCGCCGCATGGCCGGAGGTTTCGATCGCTAACTGGCAGTCAATGTCCTGCTGGTTCAGTTCCTTCGCTTTATTGATGACATTTTTATATCCCCGTTTAAAGCGCAAGTGCCGAAGCCCCAGCTTGTCCTCTATAAACTGAGTCAATTGCTTGCTGGTAATGCTATCGGTTACGACCGTCGTCTGCGGATGATCCTCCGCTACCAACGCCGCCGCCATAGCAACGATGCCATTCCTCGCGATCTCACGACCCCGCCCATCTACAGCAGCCGACCGATCCACGTCTGTATCAAAGATGATCCCAAAATCCGCACCCGTGGAAATCACCCGCATGGAAAGCGCATGCATTGCATCCACATCCTCCGGGTTTGGCGCATGATAAGGAAACGTCCCATCCGGGTCAAGGTACTGGCTGCCCTGCACATCAGCGCCTAAAGGCGCAAGTACCTTTCTCGCAAAAAAACCACCGCTTCCATTTCCAGCATCTACGACGATCTTCATGCCATCCAGCGGCTTTTCGCTGTTTCCTACGCCATCAATGATTTTCCTCCTCAAATGTTCGCAATAAAGGGACATCAAATCCTTTTCCTGGGCGGGATAGATTCTCTGCCCCAAACGATGCGTAAATCCTTCCGTATTCTGAGGCTGTCCTAATTCTCTGATGCCCGATCCTGCATCCCCTGCATATTCCAGAATACAGGAAATATCCGCTTTATCAAGGCCGCCTTTTTCTGTGAAAAATTTGAACCCGTTTCGATTATAAGGCAAGTGGCTGGCGGTGATCATGATCGCGCCATCACAACGGAATGCAGGAAACAAAGTTGCCATAAACATAGCGGGCGTCGATGCCAAGCCACAATCATATGCCGTTACGCCGTAAGGCCCAAAACCATCCATCAGCCCGTCCAGAAGACGCTTTCCCGAAATCCGCGGATCTCTTCCGATCGCGATCGTTAAATCCTCCGGTTTTTTCCCAGTTCTATCGCACAGCCAGATCAAAAATCCCCTGGCGATATCTTTTGCCTCATCTGGCGTCAAGTCAGGCAGCTCTCCCGGCACACCTGTTAAGGATATGCCCCTGATATCGCTGCCATTTTGCAGTTTTTTATAGTTTTTCATGATAGTATCTCCTGATTAACCTGATATGGAAAAGGCTAACGCCGCCCTGACTGATGTCCTGCTGCCCGGTTTGCCAGCGTTTTCTTATGCGTTGGTGTCTGCCTGCGGATTCACTTTTTCCTGCGGCTCATCCCCGGCTGATGATGCGTCAGCATCTGCACCTAAATCTTTTTCTCCTGACGGTGATGCGTCAGCATCGGCTTGTGACTCTTCCTCTGCCTGTACATCTGCCTCCACCGCTGTGGTTTTTGCCCGCAAATCAGCTTTCGCCGCTTCATCTTCATCCGAATGCAGACTATCTTCCTCCGACTGCATGCCGGCATCTGCCTGCGCGCCAGCTTCTTCCTGCGGCTCGCAATCCTGCGCTTTTGCTTCGCCAAGCATTTCTACAGGCTGCTGTGCTCCAGCAAACTCTGCGTCCTGCGGCGCGCGGAGCTGTTCCTTTGCTTTGCCAACCGTCAAAGCCTCGTCTCTGTTTGAATCCGTCCGCTCCCCAGAAGCGTCTGTCTTCCCTGCACCCACCATGCTGATGAGTTTTCCGGCGCAAAATACCAGAATCGCATAAACCAGATAACTGATCGAACCTGTCAAAATATACTGGATAGAATCCATCCACATATCTGAAAAGGCCATTCCGTAAGATGCCAGGTAATTTTGGATATACATGATGTTCACGATCATCATATACACAAATACCACCGCGATCAACGCTGAAATAACGTATAGCGTGTTAGGCAACCATGCCGCACCGTTTTTCTTTGTGTTATTTTTCCTCGTGCTGTTTTTCGCTGCCCTGTTCCCTTTACTCATTCAAATAATTCCTTTCTTAACCAAAAATTTCAACAAACATAGAACCTATTATCCATCCTGTTTGTGTTTTTTCTGTGTTCGAAAAGCTTGTAATTCATGTAGTTTTGTTGATTGTTTACACTTTATGCGCTTGCCAGTTGAGCCGCATCCAGCTCTTCATCCCAATTCGCCCTTCTGCCTGCGCTTATTTCTGTTCCTTCATGCCATCGACGATCCCCGTCAGCGAGCTTGCCAGACCAGCCATTCCCTGGATTTCAGCAGGAATGATGATCTTCGTCGCCTTGCCGTCGGCCGCCTTTTCAAATGCTTCCAAGCTTTTCAGCGTCAACACTTCTTTCGTTGCATCAGCCTCTCCCAGCATCCTGATGCCGTCTGCGGTCGCGCGCTGTACCATGAGGATTGCTTCCGCTTCACCTTCTGCCGCTTTGATCGCCGCCTGCTTGGAGGCTTCCGCTTCCAGAATCACCGCTTCCTTATTTCCTTCTGCAATGAGGATTGCAGATTTCTTTTCACCTTCGGCCCGTAAAATCGCTTCCCGTCTTTCTCGTTCTGCCCGCATTTGCTTTTCCATAGCCATTTGTATGTCGGCTGGCGGATTAATATTTTTCACTTCTACACGATTGATCTTGATGCCCCACGCATCAGTAGCCTCATCCAACACAACGCGAATCTTGCCGTTGATATGCTCGCGGCTTGTCAGCGTCCCATCCAGTTCCAATTCACCGATGATGTTACGAAGCGTAGTTGCCGTCAGGTTTTCGATCGCTGCCATCGGGTTTTCAACGCCGTAAGCATAGAGCTTCGGATCTGTGATCTGAAAATACACGACCGTATCGATTTCGATGGTAACGTTATCCTTCGTGATAACAGGCTGCGGCGGGAAATCAATTACGTGTTCCTTCAGTGAAACCTTTCTCGCTACTTTGTCGATCAACGGAATTTTGAAGTGCAGTCCTACCTGCCATGTCGCATAATAAGCTCCCAATCGTTCCAAAACATAAGCATTGGCCTGTGGCACGATTCTGATGCTTGTCACGATCAATGCTAAAATAATAATAACTAATACAATGATTGAAATAATGGATAGCATTTTACCCCTCCTTATTTATTTCCTCTACCATAATGGTAACACCTTTTATGGATTTTATAATAACGATCGTTCCTTTTTTTATTTCTCCTGATTCACATGCTGCGGTCCAGATCTTACCGTCGGCTCTCACCTGTCCGGGCTTGTACTGGGTAATTTTTTCTTCGACCATGCCCGTCTGCCCGATCAGCGCATCGACATTCGTCTTTTCCGTCTTGGCATTCAAGCGTTTTTTCACCAAAGGCCTGGTAACGGCAAGCAGGATGGCGGAAAGCACTAAAAACACGATAATCTGCACGATTAACGGCGCGCCCAGCATCGCAGCGACGGCCGCTCCCACAGCGCCCCCGGCAAACCAGATACTGGTGAGTCCCAGCGTAATCGCTTCTATCACGGCTAAAACGCCTGCCGCCAGAAACCATATCGTTGCCAGGCTTACAGTCATTCCAAATATCGTCATTGGACATCTCCTTTCTTAATGTTAGTTTTTCCTGTTAAGGCTCCTTTCATGCCTTTGCACCATTTCCCGCATTTCCTCCTTCGTCAGAAGCCCCGACTTTTGCAGCGTTTCCAGGCTTTGCAGATATCTCGATTCGCTGTCCAGGTAACGCTTTTGTTCAGCAGGGGACTTGCCGCCCTTCTGCCTGTAGGTTTGATTGATTTGTAAAATCTCCCGCACATGGTCATGTGCTTTGGCGTTATCCGCTTTAGGCTTTGACGGCGTTTTACGACGGTGTTGCTTTTTGCTTTCTGTTCCGCTCAAGCGTCCTGTCAACTGGTCAGAAGGCTGCTTCTTTGCAGCGATTCTCTTCCTGACAAATATTATCACAAAAACACCCAGAGATCCTAATACAGGGACAGCCGCACTGATGATCTCGCTTATATCAGTGCCATCATCGCCCCACTCATCGGAATATGTACTGCCCGAAACACCAGCCTGGCTATCGCTATACCCATAATCATAGAACCCATCGGCAACTTCACGTGCAACATCAGCGGATTTACCAGTAATCGCCGTACGATCCTCGTTATAGAATACGAGCAGATTATGAACTACTATATCATCCGTACCAGCCATATTGCAAGTAAGATAAACGGTATCCGCAAACGCATAGGACTGTCCGCCGTCCTTCGGCGTCATATTACCCGTTACCTTTACCACTAAAAAGCCGTTCCATTCCCCGTCCCAAAATTCTGCTTCACCGACCGTAAAACTAGCGTCATTCGATATGCTCCCATACAGGTTCTCAATCGCCGTCATGCCATATTGCTCATAATAAAGCATCGCTTCTTCTTCCGAACCATCAAAGTAAAAATATTCCCCATCTGTAGTTTCATCCTGCATGTAATACAGATCCAGATGAAGCATCGTTTCCCCTGAAGCATCATAGCATTCGAGAATTTTCTCATAAGCTGAATCAGCATCATCTGTTTTATCAATCTCCTGGAAATTCCATCCATCCGGCAAGTATAGGCTGATATCACCATCCCGCCCATCGTAATAAGAACCGGCGTAAACCGCCACGTCCATCCACAGCATCAGAAGCACCGCCACAAATCCCGCTGTAATTTTTCCAAATATACGCTTTTTCACTTCTTCCTCCGAAATACTGAATTTACCCGAAATTTTGAACCTGCATACCTATTTTTCAGGCCGTGCGTCCACTAGCCTGTAACTCAGCAGCTTTTCCAGCCTGTCCTGCTGCTCTTTTCGCCTCATATCATATCCATACTGGTAAAAGTCAAGAACGTCGGCATCCTTAACGATTTCCTCAAGCGGCGAACCAACTTCCGATTTTTTACTATGGTTTTTTATTGCTGTGGCAATCATCTCGATTTCATGCGCAGGATACAGCCCGCTCTTCCGAAGGAGTCCCTGGATCGGTTCATAACCTGCCTCTGCATGCCCGGATTGCTTTCCTGTAATGATCCTACCATAATCATGGCAGGCACAAGCGGCCGCCGCAAGCTCTGGATCGACATTCCGCTCCCTTGCGAGCAGATATCCTATTTTCGCACAACTACTGATATGAACTTTTTCCCACTCGATGGGATAATCCCGTTCGGAAATCAGCTTATCATATTTGTCAATCTCGGCAAGCAATATACTTTGAAGTGCAAGCAGCCTGTTCATATTCTCTTTCTCCTGTCGATTCCTTTTAATACTGCAAATAAGACGATGAAAATCACAGCCAAGGCTGCCCCGGCCAAGGCGACCGTCCTAAATCCCTCCGTTATCATGGAAAGCGTCATCTCTTCGGATGCTGATACAGATTCAGCAGAAAGCAGCATTTTATTGACCACGATCGTCAGTCCCCCATAGACCGAAGCCGCCAGAGCAGTCACAATGCCACACCATAAAAAGCCAAATTTACTCTTCCAATAAAGAGCGATCAGACCTGCGCAAAGCAGCACACACGCTGCCAGCGCAGCGGCTCTCGACCCGCCGCTCATCAGCTTTTGCATTAATTCATCAGGCTGCGTTGCCTGCTCCGTTAAATCACCGCTTATCGCCTCATAACGCCCAATCTGTGCATTGAGCTTCGCCGTCAAATCAGGTGCTTCTGCCTGCATCGCCTGTTTCAAAAAATCAGCTTCCATAGCCGTAATTTCATATTGCCCAGAAGCGTTGACTTCATCCACGCCCTGTGAAAAGGCGGCCATCAGTTCATCATAAGCGACTTCTTCATACGGCTCTCCATAAAGCTCCGTCCTGATTGCAGACGTCAAATATGCAGTAAAAAAGTCCCGCATCGGTTCTGTACGAAATACGGCCTGCGTTATTTCCCCGTATTTCCCGCCCATATTCACAGTGTTTTCCGCCAGAGCTTCATCTACAAGCTGTTCTATAATATCGGAATCGCGCATAGATTCCTTTAATGACTCTTCCGACAACGCTTCATCGACTGCAAAAAGCCCCATCGCTGATCCTTCCGCCGCCAGCAGTGCAATGCATAAAACGATTGCGGCGATTATCTTGACTGCTTTCATAACCCCATCTCCCTTCAATATTCAAAATTCCGCACAAAACCTCTCGCTTGCATTTTATATCGCCAATTTGCGATTAGCGTTTGTTTTCGGATTTCACAAACCATGCGGTAAAAAACAGAGGATATAGTGCTTCCACGCCGGAAGCCGTATCCTGATTAATTTCATATTATTGTACCATCAATTACCGCGTCTGTCTATCAGGCAGATGGTTATTCGCCGGGCAACAGACGAAATGGCTTTGCGACAAGAAAAGCCACCTCTATAACCTCTCACGAACCATCATAAGCGTATAACCAAGCAGATTTTGCCCTTTCCATTTACTTCGTTCAAACCGTCTGGGATCGTCCATAGACAATCCGATCCCCCAAACCGTATCTTTTACCGCACATTCCGCCAGACATGAATTTTGCGTTGCGAAAAGCCGCTTCTTTAGATCTGCATTTTGAAAAAACTTCGCTAACAACCCATTATATACGACAACCTGCCTGATTCCGCTCCAGTAATTATCATCATAACCTGACACAGCACGACCCAAAGCCTTAATTTGCGAAGCATCATCTGTATCGAGTATCTGCTTTGCAATGGTCTTATCGTGAAAACGAACTGCCTTTTGATACATCATGTACTGTTCCATAGACGAAAAGTTAATGCTTTCCACCGTAAACCTGCATGGATACCAGTTGCTTAAATATCCGTTTTCTTCATTTGGATTATGGAAGCAAACAATTGCCATCACACCTCCCCCACCTTTCGCACAGCTAAATCCAGTTCCAAATCATGAAGACCGTAATATGCTTTCATCAAAAAATCAAGCGGGATTTTTTTGATCACTTCAACGCTTGGAATATTATAATACCACTGATAATACGCATAAAATTCGCCAATCCAATCTGGCATAAACCCACCCAGAGCTTTACCGGGCTGCAAATCATACCCCTCTGTTTTCAAAAAATATGTTAATAAAGCCTTTGCATCCATTGTGCTGACATATGCCTGACCTTCATCAAGACTTTTTCTCGTCTTGCTTACCATATACGCTTTCATAAAATCCACCGTGCTTTTGTTCGGAAAAGATTGCGCCACGAGGTCAAAAAGCTTTCCCTGATTCTCTACTACATCATTCAAATACATTTCCGAATATGCCTTCATTACGTTCACCTCTCAAAAAGCGTGCTAAACACATTGGTTACTTTATTTGCATCAGAATCAATTAATTCTTTCATATTTTTTCTGGCTGCAAGATCCCTTAAATTGTATTTTGGGTTGAATTCATCGTAATCGACAACAAGCAACCCGCTTTCCACTTCACAAAGCTTAGAATATGCGAGTTCTGATTTTATACAATACTGTATCCCCAAGCCTCCCAATGATAACAGTTCTTCAAGCAGATCAATATCGACGTTATCTTTCACAAATTCCTTTGCAATATAAAAATAAGAAGCATTTGCCCGCCAGCCCTTAATGACGTCATATTCACTGGTATCAACGCCATATTTTTCAATAAACTTTCCTGCTAGCATTCTATATCTCTTCGAATCCGCCGCATCCCTATGTTTCATCAATTCAGCTAGCCAAGAAAGAACATGAATTGTTTGGAAATCCAATATCCTAAGACCATTTGTATCCAATTCATATTGATGAACCCAGCCATTGCTCTCATTCGGTCTGCAAACAGCCCATTCTTTGGCAAGTTCAAGATCTTCTGTCAAATAAAAGCCTTTCCCGTAATCGTGCTTCACATCGCCATAACCGAACATCGGCGTGATATCCTTGTTTGAAGTACCATGAAATAGTATTAACTTTCCCATCCTGCTTTTCTCCTAGGCAAATATTTTCAAATTTAGATTTCTTGAGAGCTTTGGGTTTTCCACTCATGCGAATGGACAACATTGTCCTCATTCCACAGTCAGTATAACATAAAAATAAGAGAAGTATAGTTGAAATATCCTCGACAAATTTACACGAGCGCTTCAACACAAAGCAGTCCCATCTCCCACTCATTCTAATTCGAAAAGAACGGCTTCATAATCCTTTACATAATATTTCATATTTTTTCTGCCTTTTTGAATAACCATGTGTCCCTCCGCTTCCAGCTTTTCTTTTTGCGCCTCAATGCCCCCGGGATATTTTGCGTTTAATTCTCCCTTTGCTTTTAACGTCCTCCAATAAGGCGTTTTATCATCTGGACGCTGATGGCTTGCCCAAGCAGCAATCGAAACGAAAATTCCCGCCGTGATCGGCTCTGTAAAGTCAGCGCCACTTTGCCGGGCAAAATATTCACGGATCTTACCCACTGTAATCACTTGACCGCAGGGAATCCGCTTCATTACCTTATCGTAATCAATCGGAGGGGCAAAATACATCTTATCCCCGCCATATTTTTCGATGCTTTTTTTATCTGTAATCGTTTGAATTTTCGGCATGTCTTTACTGTCATGCAGCATTGCGTTAAAATCCTTTTTTTCTTCATTGGCCATGGTATCACCTCCGCCCCTAGCATAAGCTATTTTTTTCATCCATGCAATGAGACAGTTTAAAAAATGTAACGCAAATATATCATGCCTTGCGCATTGGTCACGCCGTACCAGCTTATTCATTCGCTACGCCATGATCTTCCAAAACACGCCATGGCAGCTAAGTATGGCGTCCATTCTTTTTTACACATGGGATGATCATAATATGCTATAATTCTTATACAGCTTTACCAATTTAAAAACTTTATTAAAACAACAAACAAAATATTTATCAGGAAATTTATCAGCCGACCTGAAAACAGGAGGAACAAAACATGACCTTTTCAGAAATATGCATTTATCAAGTGCAGCCACAAAAATCAGAAGAATTTGAAGCACTGATGCTGGAAGCGAAAAGTTTTTTGGAAAAGCAAGAAGGGCTTCTGTCTCTCCGGCTCGTCAAAAGAAACCACCGCATCGATATGGAGCAGATCAAAGAAGGGCTTCCCCCGCGTAAGATCACCCGCATTGTAAAAAGTGTCAAGTATGTGCTTTATTGGGAATTTGATACGAAGGAAAGCTACGGAGCGGCACAAAAAAACCTTTACGACAGTTACTGGAAGTCAATCGAAAAGTGTTTGATCGTCCCGCATGATAAATATTTAGGGGAACGGATATTTTAAGAGCAATAAAATTGTAAGGCGTTTGTCTGTGTTGTAAAGGGATTTGGAACAGACTTCAAGATGTTTGCTGGACATCCCAGACAAACAGAGATATCAAAGTGATTTCTAACTTTCATAAAAAATGATCAATCTGTAACAGTCAAATTGATGTCTGGAGTTGCGCTTTTATTGATTAACCTTATTTTTCCATTATATGTAATATTTTCTTGTTTATTTCTCCTGAAAGTGTTATGATATATATGGTGCTGCCAGAGACACGGTAGGCGGTTAGCCACTTTCCGTTATTTTTGCTATTATGGTGAAAAAACCAAATCGCAAGGGAGGGAGGTGGATAAAATTTCTACATATGAAGAATTCACGATCATCATCGGTGTTGCCATGCTGGTTGTTGCAATCGTAAATATGCAAAGAAAAAAGTAACCGCCCCCGCCAAGGCAATGGTTACTTTTTAATCATACTTGGCTAACCGTCTATCGGCAGCACCTTTACTATTTATAACATACCACTGAACTAGCAATATGTCAAGAAAAAGCAAACTTAAAAAAGTATATCGCATG
>CAJUEB010000035.1 GCA_910585135.1 uncultured Eubacteriales bacterium | reverse complement strand
AAGCCGTCTTTTCCTGCAATGCAAAGCGTCCTTCTCTGCAATGCAAAACGCCCTTTTGCACAAGGTTAAGACGCGTCATCTCCCGCAACGCAAGGCAAAGCGCCCTTTCCTGCAAGCTTGATGCGATCCTAAAACGCATCGGCCTTCGCAAATCATTGTTAGCTAAAGGATGGCGGCTGTACGCCGTTCTTTTCAAATGCGTTTTTAAAATCAGGCGTCGGTGACGGTTCGGACATGCTGAAATACATCTTCGCCGCTTTTGTCGTCCCGAAGTCTTGATTTGAGCCAGTCTCCTGCACCATGTTGAATGCTTCCCGGAACATGGCATTATGCGCTTCTTCCCTGTTGAGCAGGAAATCGATGGTCGCCCTTACCTTTTTGTCATCGATCTGTCTGTAAAGGTATTCGTACACGACCTTAGCTCTCTGTTCTGATGCGATATCGGCCAGCAGATCCGCACACAAATCGCCTGTCACGGTAACATAATCGGCAGTCCACGGCGAACCCGACGAATTGACAAGTCCCGGCGTAAGCCCAAACATCACATGCGTCTGTATTTCCCCAGACTTGACTGCCTTAGCGTCCACATCATGGCCGTTGAGCAGATTAATCGTCTGCGCTACCATTTCCAGATGTCCAAGCTCCTCTGCGGCAATATCCAGGAACAAATCCTTGATTTCAGGGTTTTTGATACGGAAGCTCTGGGACATATACTGCATGGCAGCCTTCAGCTCACCGTTGCCGCCGCCCAGCTGTTCTTGCAGCAGCACTGCATACTGCGGATTCGGGCCTTCGACTTCTACCGGATGAAATAATTGTTTCTCATGTTTAAACATATTTAAGTCTCCTTTGCTTTGATGGTATTATTATTTGTATCCGGTAATTTTGTATTCTTTTTATTTCTTTATTCTGTATACCGCACTGTATAAATTGTCTTTTCAATTTGCCCGTCCCAAATCCCTTAAAAGCAAGGATTACAGCAGGCGATGCCTGCTTCTGTTTTTTCAATCCGCTTCCTGTTATCTTTTCAATAGTTCTTAATAATAACTATGGCACTCCATACCGATAAAGGGTAAAATAAATCCATTACTTGTTTAAGGAGGAGTATCATGGAAAACCGTATACTGACACACACGCATATCAGCAACTATATCGCCCATCTCCACGCCGGGGAACACGCCAGAGCTACGGTGGAAAAATATCTGCGGGATGTCCGGGCTTTTACCGGCTGGCTGGACGGGAAATCGGTCAAAAAAGAAACCGCAGCCCAATATAAGGCTTTTCTTTCAGGCCAAGGACAAACGCCTGCCACCATCAACGCCAAAATTTCTGCCGTCAATAGCCTCTTCCGCTTTCTGGGTTGGGAAGACTGCCGGATAAAATTCCTGAAAATTCAGCGGCGGACATTCCGCGAATCATCAAAAGAATTGACCCGGACTGAATACCTGCGACTGGTTGAAACAGCTCAAGCCCTAAACCGCCAGTGGCTGGCCTTGGCGATGGAAACCATCTGCGCCACTGGCATCCGTGTATCAGAACTGCGCTATATCACGGCTGAAGCCTCCGCTGCAGGGCGCGTGGATGTGATCTTGAAGGGAAAAGTCCGCACCATCCTCCTGCCAGGGAAACTAGCCCGAAAGCTATGCAAATACGCCAAAAAACAAAAAATCGTCTCCGGCGCGATTTTTCGCACCAGGGACGGAAATCCTCTCACCCGCTTTCAAATCTGGCGAGCCATGAAATCTCTCTGTAAGAAAGCCGGGGTGGAATCCTCCAAAGTATTCCCCCACAATCTGCGCCACTTGTTCGCTGTCACATTTTACCGCTCTACCCGGGACATCGTGAAACTCGCAGACGTACTGGGACATAGTTCTATCAACACCACCCGCATCTACCTCATGACCACTGGATCAGAACATATACGCTGCTTGGAACAGCTAGGACTGGTTCGGTAACGCAACAGAATTTATCTAATGTTTCCAAACGCATATTTTTCTACCAAAATCTTTCTCATTATAGCACAGCCATCTTAAAAATGACAAGGGTCACATAGATGAATATGCATAAAAATTACAGACCGCAAGGCTAATTTTTTTGTGGTCTAATTTTTATGTGCCTTTTTTAACTCCAATCCTCTATGACCTCCTTTTCATGCTATTTTTACAGTACGATTTGCTCACTCGTCCAAAGATCAGCAACATTAGATAAATTCTGTACGTTTTCATAAGCGGAGAAAGAATTGATTCAAATGGCGGTAATCCTATCACAGTGTACATCTGCGGGAGACGAAAACGGTTTAGAGTGACCCTAAAAAACCCGAAGGCGTATCATTGCAAAATTAACCACCCTTGGAGGAAAATACGATGTTTGAAATGGAAAAGAAATATAAAATCTTGATTGTTGATGATTCAATGTTCAACCGTTTGGTAATGACAAATATGCTGTCAAACGATTATCTTGTTGAAGAGGCATGCGATGGAAAACAAGCCATGTTGATCTTACAAGATCGCGCAGAAGAATTTTCACTGGTACTATTGGATATTGTAATGCCCAATATGGATGGCTTTGAATTGCTTAAGAACATGAGAGATTGCGGGTGGCTGGACTTTCTTCCCGTAATTATGATTTCCTCAGAATACACGCCTGAAAATATTGAATCATCTTATCGGTTAGGCGCCAGCGATTTAATACGGCGTCCATATGACGAAAGAGTTATCTGCCATCGTATTGCCAACACAATCGCTTTGTCAAGCAAGCACCGGAAACTGTCAAACGCCTTGGCGGATGAAGTCATTAAGGAAAACGAAAACAACGAAGCCATGATCTCCATCCTTTCGCATATCGTCGAAACCCGCAACGGCGAAAGCGGGGCACATGTGCAGAACATTCGATATATTACCGAAATGTTATTGGAGGAGTTGATGAAAATAACAGACCAGTATCCTTTGTCAGAAGAAGAAATACTGCGAATCATCACGGCGTCTTCCCTACATGACATTGGAAAAATGTCTGTTCCCGAAAAAATTTTAAATAAGCCCGGCAAGCTCACGGATGAGGAATTTCAGATAATCAAAGGACATGCCATGGCAGGTGCCAATATGGTAGAACCCCTGCTCCATAAAAAGAATGCAAACCCGCTGATTAAAACGACATATGAAATCTGCCGCTGGCATCACGAACGATATGACGGCCGCGGTTATCCCGACGGACTGAAGGAAAACGAAATTCCAATCGCTGCACAAGTTGTATCCTTGGCTGATGTATATGACGCACTAACCAGCGAACGGTGCTACAAGCCGATGTATCCTCCCGATCAGGCAATAAAGATGATCCAGGACGGAGAATGCGGGGAATTTAATCCTTTACTGCTGGATTGCCTTTTGGGAATATCAAGCAATCTCAAAGATCCAACTTGCGAGCCTACAGGGGCGATTAAATCCGACACGGATTCCAACCAGCTGCTAATCGCAAATGCTCTTGCGCACTCTCAAGAAAACGGTCTGTTTTCTTCCGGTAAAATCGCACAGAAACTGGCACGTGAACGCATGCGTTCCAAGTTCTTTTTTAATGACTCAGGAGCTGCCTTTTATTATACAATATCACCGCCATCCCTTCATCTCAATAAAGCCGGAAGGGAACTTTTCGGGGCAGATGAAGTTATCCTTGGATGCAATAAAGAGCTGGATTCTTATGAGGGATATAACCTGCAAACAGTAGAACGCTTGAGAGATAAACTAAAAGAGGCAACCAACGAACATCCTCTGGTAAAAAAGGAGATTCTGCTGACTCTGCATGGGAAAACGCCCCAGCGCTATCAATGCGTGATGCAAACAATCTGGGACTCTGCTGACGCCCGGCATTATGCGGAAGTGGCAGGCAGGCTGATTCCTATAGATAAAGAAGCCAATAAAGCCGCAGCTGTGGACGAAATAGAAAACTTCCATCTTACCCGCAATGCAATGACCGGCAAGGAAGTCCTGCGTTTAATCAATTCCCTGAAATTTATGATATACAATGTACGGCTGGTGAATCCTTTGGATCAAAGGGTTGTTGAGCTTGACAACAATGGCAATCTTTCAGAAAGCAATCATTATTGTTATGAGCTTTGGAGGCAAGAGCACAGGTGTGCCAATTGCACTTCTATCAAATGCCTAAAATCCCAGAAAAAATTTTCGAAAATCGTATTTTTTGACAGCGAAGTATTTTATGTGGTTTCCCAGTATATTAAGGTTGACGGCGTTCCGCTTGTACTAGAAGGACTTATCCGGATAACAAATGACGCGATAACCGATAAAAATGGCAATCTATTATTAAGCAGCTCCATTTCTGACTTGATCAGCCAATGATACCTCGCCCCCTTACAAATGCGTATAACCGACGCTATTATAACGCAAGGGTCACTGAACCGAAAAATATCTGCGCCTTTGCGATCGTAAATGTGAATCATTCCAAAGAAGCCAACGACACATACAGGCACACGATCAGCGACAAGGTACCCATAGACCTAGCAAAAACCATCAGTGAAAACAGCCGCACGCAAGACACACTCAGTTGAAACAGGAAACTGAAATTCCATCAAAGTGAAAACAATTACATACACAAGCAAAAACAAACGCCAGCAAAAAACAATTCGTTTTGCTGGCGTGCTTCTCGTATATAATCGACTTTTTCATATCCTTATTCATAGGAATGCCAAACATCGGATTTCGATTTCGCGCTTCATCGGGCAAATCCCCATTAACGCATCTTGCGCCGATCTCCGTGTTCCATATAATAACGTTTTTTATCCGCATACATTTTTTGCTCCGCTACTTTTACAACAGCGTCGATGTCTTCCCCGCCTGACGCTACCCCAACAGAAACATGATAGCCCGCCTCTTGTGTTTTTTCCTTCGCGGCAAATGCCTTCTTGGAAGCACTGTCCAAATCCATCTCCGCAAATACAAGGAATTCATCGCCCCCAATGCGATAAACGTGCTCCTTTCCAAAAGACGCAACAAACGCATCCGCTACGGTCTGCAGCATTCGGTCGCCTGCCGCGTGACCCTGGCTGTTATTCAGCTCATGCAAACCATTCGCATCAGCATAAACGCATGACAAACAAGCCGGAAAATGCAATGCATACTCCGCAAAGATTTCCTCGTAAGCATTTCTGTTCTTAAGATTTGTCAGAAGATCCACTGTCGCCATCTTTTCCTTCGCGCGCATTTCTTTTCGTGTATGAACGACATCCCAAAAGAAGTAAGCGATCAAAATCACGGCTTCATAGATACCAAGCAAAAGCAGGATTTTCTCAATATAAGCTGCTTCTTTAAAAACAACGCTTTCCGGAACCGATAGCATGACAAACCAATCATTCACCTCAACAGGTTCGTATGCCGTATATAAATACTCATCAAGGCTTCGGGAAAAATAAGCCGTCACTCCGCCCTGGGCATTTGCAAAGTCATGGGCAATCTGTTCTTCGCTGTATCCATTTTTTATCTTATGTCCCTGTAATGCATCTGCACTTTGCGCCTGCCCATGCAAGGTATCCATAATGAATTCCATATTTTGTGCATCAACGATAAAAATATCTGCATGACCGTCAAATATATCCACTTCAAAATAATCAGATAAGTCCTGCGGATTGATTACGCCAAATAAGATTCCCCTGATCCCACCTTCGCCCTCGATTGGAACATTAATAAATAGGACAGACCGGTCCGTTTCAAGATTATCCGCTTCGACATTTGTGATAAAAGTTCCTTTCTCTGCCAGTGCGTCAAATGTAATTCCATTGACCGGCTGTGCCAATGTTCCGTCCGACTGAAGGATCTGGTCATCGGGTAGGACAATACCGAGGCGGGACACCATGTCCAGATCAGACTGTAAAATTTTAACTACATGCTCAGAATCAAGCTCATCTTCTCCTTCTATGATATCACCTAGCATTTCCAAATGATCCTGTGCAAATGTAACCTGCTGATAAATATTTCCCTGAACCTCTTGCGCCTCCTCCGTCAAAGTCCGTAAACAAAAATCCACAGAATAAGACCGCAGCAGCCACCATACAACAAAAAAGCCAATGCATATAAGCAATTTTAGGCCCAATGCCGCTGCAATATTCTCTCTTCCCTGTTTATTGATTCTTTTTAATAATGCCTTGGTTTCATGATTGAGTTCCATTTATTGGGTTTCTCCCTGCAATATCATTCGATGCTTTTCATCGCTATTAAAGAAATGCTTTTATTCATGTATAAATTATACACGACTCCATTTCCAACAACAATACTTTTATCGGCATTTTAAGCGCATTGGCATCTTGCTATAATAGGTTTGGCATCTGTTATGCATTTCAAATATTCTGAACAGGTCGCTTTTGCCCAGCTTTATTCCCACTCCACCGTTGCCGGCGGCTTCGAAGTAATATCATAAACAACCCTGGTCACGCCCATTACTTCATTCGTAATCCGATTGCTCGCCCGCTCCAGCACCTCATATGGCAGGCGCGTCCATGTCGCCGTCATAAAGTCATCGGTTGTCACGCACCGAAGCGCCACGGTATAACCATAAGTCCTGGCATCACCTTTCACGCCTACGCTGCGAAGATCAGTCAATACCGCAAAATACTGGTTCGCCGCAGTCTCCGCCGCCAGTTCTGTCCGCTCAATTTCTTCACGGAAAATAGCATCGGATTCCCGCAAAAGCGCAAGCTTTTCATCTGTGATCTCGCCAATCACCCTGACGGCAAGACCCGGACCTGGAAACGGCTGCCGCCACACGAGCGCATGGGGAATCCCAAGCTGCGTTCCCACTTCCCTGACTTCATCCTTAAAAAGCTCCCGCAGCGGTTCTGCGATTTCCTCAAAGGACATCACGTCGGGAAGCCCGCCTACATTATGGTGGCTCTTGATCACCGCCGCATCGCCCTTGCCGCTTTCTATGATGTCGGGGTAAATCGTCCCCTGTGCCAGCACATTGATATTGCCGAGGTTCTTCGCTTCGTCCTCAAACACACGGATGAATTCTTCCCCGATGATCTTACGTTTCTGCTCCGGCTCGGTCACGCCTTGCAGCCTTTCCAAAAACCGCTCCTTGGCATTGACCCGGATCAGGTTCATGCCGAATTTCCCGCGGAAAGTCTGTTCGACAAAATCACCTTCATCCTTACGCAGCAAACCATGATCGACGAACACACAAGTAAGATTCTTGCCAATGGCTTTGTGAAGAAGCACCGCCGCAACCGAAGAATCTACGCCGCCCGACAAAGCCAGCAAGACCTTTTTCCCCGCAAGCCTTGCCCGATACGTTTCCACCGTCTGCGCTGCGAAATCCTCCATCCGCCAGTCGCCCGTGCAGCCGCAAACCTGAAAGAGAAAATTCGAAAGGATCTGTCTGCCATAATCGGTATGGACAACCTCCGGGTGAAACTGCACCCCATACAGCCTTCTTTTCTCATCACACATCGCAGCACAGGGACATTTATCGGTATGCGCAATGACTTGAAATCCTTTTGGCGGCGTTTTGACATAATCCGTATGGCTCATCCAGCAAACGCTTTCTGCCGGGACATCTGCAAACAGGGCATTTTCCGATACCGTCACCATGGTTTTCCCGTATTCGCTGCTGCCAGCCGCACCGCAAATTTCACCGTCCTCCATATATGCCATCAATTGAATGCCATAACATATGCCGAGAACAGGAATCCCCGCATTTAAAATAGCCGAATCGTAATGGGGTGAATCCGCATCATAGACGCTGCCCGGCCCGCCTGTAAAAATAACGCCTTTGTAACCGGTCGTTTTGATTTCTTCCACGGAAACTTTATCGCACGGCTTAATTTCCGCATAGACATGCTGTTCACGGACTCTGCGCGCAATCAACTGATTATACTGGCCGCCAAAGTCCAGCACAAGGATTTTTTCCACGATGTTTCCTCCTAAATCTGCTTTCTGATAATGATACTTTCGCGTTCAGGGCCGACCGATACATAGCTGATATGGCAGCCGATCGCTTCTTCGATAAACGAAACATAGTCTCTTGCCTCTTTCGGAAGCTCGTCCCAATTCCGCACGCCGGAAATATCGCATTGCCATCCAGCAAAATCCCGAATGACCGGCTTCGCCTCCGCCAGTGCCGCCGGAAACGGGAAATGATCCGTTTTCTCGCCATTTACCAAATAATGCGTACATACCGGAATCGTTTTCATCCCACTGAGCACATCCAGTTTCGTCAGGGCAATTTCCGTTGCGCCCTGCACCGCTACGCCGTACCGCGTCGCCACGATATCGAGCGGTCCTACCCTGCGCGGCCTGCCGGTTTTCGCGCCATATTCAGCCCCGGCTTTTCGCAGTGCTTCCGCTTCTTCGCCAAACATTTCACAGACGAAAGGTCCTTCCCCGACACAGGTGGAATATGCCTTCACGACCCCCACCACGTCGTCGATTTTCGCTGCCGGAAAACCAGAGCCGATCGGCGCATAAGCAGCCGTGGTATTGGATGAGGTGGTATACGGGTGGATTCCGTAATCCAAATCGCGAAGCGCGCCGAGCTGCGCTTCAAAGAGAATGCTTTTTCCTTCGTTTTGTGCATCCTTTAACACCTTGCCCGTATCGCAGATATACGGCTTCACGTTCTCACAATAATTTTCGATCCATTCATTTAACTGCTCCATCGTGTACGGCTCTGCGCCATATACGCCCGTCAGTGTGAGATTTTTCCACTCCATCAGCTCCGCCAGATGGGTTTTCAGTTTCTGCGGGTAAAACAGTTCTCCCGCCAGAACCGTTTTTTTCTGGTATTTATCCGCGTAAAAAGGCGCGATGCCCTGTTTCGTCGAACCATATTTTTTGTCTTGCAGCCGCATTTCTTCCAGTTCATCCAAATCCCGGTGCCATGGGAGCAGAAGGGAAGCACGGTCGCTTATTTTCAAATTGTTGGGCGTGAGTTCGATGCCCTGCCGCATCACCTCCTGCATCTCCACCCACAAGTTTTGCGGGTCGAGCGCCACGCCGTTTCCGAGGATATTGACAACACCTTCCCGAAAAATCCCCGAAGGGAGCAGATGCAGGGCAAACTTTCCACATTCATTGATGACAGTATGTCCCGCATTGCCGCCGCCCTGATAGCGAACGACAACATCGAACTGTTCGGTCAGCAGATCCACCATCCTGCCTTTTCCTTCATCGCCCCAGTTAATCCCAACGATTGCACAATTTGACATAATATATCCTCCTTACAGCTTGTCTGTAAGCCGTTTCATTACTTCCGCATAAGCATCCTCTACGCCGCCCAGGTCACGGCGGAATCTGTCCTTATCCAACTTTTCCCCTGTTTTCGAATCCCATAGCCTGCAAGTGTCAGGGCTGATCTCATCCGCAAGCACGATGCTGCCGCCCGTAAGCCTGCCAAATTCCAGCTTGAAATCCACCAGGGTAACACCGCAGGATGCCCAGAACGCTTTCAGGCTGTCATTGACCATAAAGGCATACTGTTTGATCTGCTCGATTTCCGCAGCTGTAGCCAGCTTTAACGCCAGCGCATGGTACGCATTGATCAGCGGATCACCCAGGTCATCGTTTTTATAGGAAAATTCGATGGTCGGCGCATCAAATACGATCCCTTCTTCAATCCCATACCGTTTGGAAAAAGAACCGGCGGAAATATTGCGCACGATCACCTCGAGGGGAACGATGGAAACCTTCCTCACCAGCGTCTCCCGCGGATTCAGCTCCTCCACAAAATGAGTTGGTATGCCTTTCTTTTCCAGATACTGCATCAGCAGATTGCTCATTTGATTGTTGATCACGCCCTTGCCTGTGATCGTTCCTTTTTTCATCCCGTTAAAAGCCGTCGCATCATCCTTGTACGAAACGATCAATAAGTTTTCGTCATCGGTTTTGAATACCTGTTTTGCTTTTCCTTCATATAGTTGTTCTCGTTTTTCCATAGTCGTAACCTTTCACCATCTTCTTTGCTCACAAAAAGACAAAGATGCCTTGCCGTACGAAACATGAAAGACGCCTTTGCCTTTAACGGTTATATTTTACATCGCCCAGCGGAATTTCGCAAGCGGTTCTGCAACATTTTCCCACAAAACGACCTTACATTCATTTTTCTAAAAGCGCAATCGCTTTTTCGTACTTTTTCATGCGCGCAAGCGATTCCTCACTGATCTCGTCCAGACGAGACAGGTCGCTGTTATGCTTTAAATCCACCAGCTTGACGGCTCTGGCGAGTGCATTTTCCCTCACCTGGGAAACGTACTCCATATAGGGAATCGAGGCATCATGCGTCAGCAGAGCCAAGGCATCGGTAATCTTCCGGGAAAAACCCATATCCGCAATGTCCTGCACCGTATACGCCGTATCTTCAACCACATCATGCAAAAGCGCGACGATCACCGTTTCCTCTGTGTCCATTTGCTCCGCAAGGTGAATCGGATGAAATACATACGGCACACCGCTTTTATCGGTCTGCTCTTTGTGTGCCGCAAAACATAACTTCATCGCTTTTTTCGTCATTTCCGTGTAAATCATTTTCTGCTCTAAATTTACTCCAAATCAATTAAACGAGCCAAACCGGCAGCATTGAAACTGAATCCTTCTCCCTCCCATTCCGAAAAAAGAAACCCCTGGCAGCGGAAACGCCGCCCAGATCGCGGCGGGCACCCCACATTCGCATATTTTACAAAACTGCCGCACGACAAGAACACTCTCATATGTACTTCATCTGGTTCTTATGCTTATTTACGAATTTTATTTTCCAGCTTACAGATGCCCTGCGTCATAGTCCCCATCGGGCAAAATGCACACCACGAGCGCGGCTTGAAGAAAACCATGACAATCAAACCCAGAAGAAGGGAGGTCAGCATCAGGCTGTAAAAACCGAAGCTGAACTGCGCCACCCAGTCTGGCACCATGCCTGCCGTATATGTCCATCCCCAGGGCACTCTGATTGTCCAAAATAGCTTAATCGCCTCTTTCAAGGAAGCCGCTCCGGCAAAAATCAAATAAGTTTGAAACACCATGTTTCCGAACATCGCCAGAAAGAAAGCCAGAAATCCATACCGAAACCATGTAGATGCCATCCACTTCGGCGTCGGTTTTCCCAAAGAGCAGCCGAGTTTTCCTCCAAGCAGGGAAAACAGCTGCCCCCTGCCACAAAGGTTATTGCAAAACCACTTATTTCCGCCAATCAGCGCAATCGCCAGCGGCACAAGAAAATCAATCATGCCAAACCACGCAAATAAAATATTAAAAAATCCCAACGAAAAATAAATGATCGACCAAATCCAAAAATAATCATACCAGTGCTTTTTATTGTTTGACATTATTGTTCCTTTCTTTCTTCAATCGCAATACAGCCTGCCGGACAAACCCTTGCACACTTCCCGCATCCCACGCAACGTTCCGCCTCAACAACAGCGTAACAGCCCCTGTGAACCTTCACTGCGCTGCGGGGACATTCCTTGACGCAAGTGCCGCACGCTACGCATGCCGACTGGTCAAAATGGGCAAGATTTTTTGATAACATAAAATACCTCCTTGCGTTTCACCTGTTAAAGTTTTATTTACACCGATATGCTGACGCATCATCACTGTGCTTTCTCTGAAACGCTTATTTCACGATTATTATATCATTTTGTCTCGCAGTTTCAAGAACGACCTCTATGTTCCCAGAAAATCAATGATATCGTTTCCGATACCGAGTAAGAAAAACCACCGTCAGCATAAGCGTAACCAGCTCCGCAAGCGGGACTGCCAGCCACACACCTGTCACTTTTATCACCTTCGGCAGAATCAAAAGGAATACCGTAATGAGACCGAATGTCCGCAGGAACGATATCGCTGCCGAGACCTTCCCGTTCGATAACGCAGTAAAGAACGCGGAAGCAAAAATATTGCATCCCGAAAACAAAAAACCGAATGAAAAAATAGAAAATCCCGTTTTAGCAAGCTCAAAAACATTTCGATTTTCCCCTGCAAAGATCCCTGCAATGCTCTTCCCGCCCAGCAGGGAAAACAGAAATACGAATACGGAAATTCCCGCAATGAAGCAGAAGCAAATGCGGCTTATCTTTTGAAGCTGCTCCACATTCCCGCTGCCGTAGTGATAACTGATGACCGGGGCTGTCCCCATGGAAAAGCCAATGTAAAGGGTGGTCAAAAGGAACTGCGAATAGATGATCACCGTAATCGCCGCCACACCGTCCTCACCGAGCAGCCGCATCATCGTGAGGTTAAATAGAAACGTCGTCACAGCCGCCGAACACTGGCTTACCAGTTCAGACACGCCATTGGAACAGCTTTTGCACAAAACAGAAACATTCATTTTCGGCCTGCAAAAATACAGTTCACTGCCTTTTGCCGAAACCGCATCCTCCCTTTGTCCATATCGCAGCCTCCCCTTTCCCCGGACGGGCGCACGTTGCCCTTTGCATTTCAAACCGCTTGCGCCAAAGCGTCTTCCCGACAAGAAAAAGATCGTACCGCTCACTGCTGGGATCAGATATCCGATGCCTGTCCCGATAGCAGCACCCGCGATGCCCATTTGCAGCAAAACGATAAAAACATAATCAAAAACAAGATTGCCAATCCCTGCCAGGATGGCAAGCACCAAGCCCAACGCTGGCCTTCCTGCCGTCACGAAAAAATTCTGATATAACACCTGCATCATATTAAAGACGGCAAAAATAAGCTGTATGGCCAGGTAATCCCGGCAATACGAAAACAGGACTTCACTCGCCCCCAGCCACCAGATGATCTCATCCAAGAAGAACAGTCCTGTCACGGTAACCAAAAGACCGATAACCGCCCCCACTGTGACAATCAATGTGAAATCGCGCCGCGCTTCTTCCGCCTTTCCCTCCCCCATCTTGCCCGCCACGACCGCGCTGCCGCCCGTCGCCAGCATCGTTCCCAGACCGACAATCAAATTGATCACGGGACAGACGATGTTGATGGACGACAATGCATTCGTATCCACAAACCGGGCTACAAAAATCGTGTCTACAATCGTATACAGTCCCATGAACACCATCATCGCCATGCTGGGAAAAGCAAATCTGAGCAAGGAAAGCGCATGAAAATTTCTTGCCAGCGGGTTTATCTGGGTGTCGCTCATGCCTTGTTTCCCATCTTTTTTCATGATTCTTGCTGTGTGTTTCGGCTGCCAAAGCCGCAGGCGGCATCCACAATAAAACGCTCAATTTCACGGTTTACCTGTGCCGGATTATCGCCATTTGAAAAATGCCTGGCCTCTTTTATGATATGCAGCGGAAAGCCTGTCTGTTTCGCCCACGCTTCGCAGTATGCCTTGACCTTGCCTGTGCAGTCTTTTTCCCCCACTAAAATCAATACAGGAAATGCAAAATCAACATCTTTATTTTCCATGACGAAGAATTCATATGCGATCCGCATTTGCAAAATAATCTCCGCTTTGGAAAACGGCTTTAACATCGATAGCATTTTTTGATAGGAGTAGCGACTCTCTGATACCGACCGGGCAATGCTCTTTCGCAAAATATGATCTGGGAAACATTTTGCCATAGGAGCAACGTGCTTCAACCACCATAGATCCGATTTTGTATAATAGCGAAACCCAAGCGGCGTCGTGTCCAGCGCCACGAAGCCTTTTACCATCCAAGGATAACGATCGGCAAAATGTTGGCTTGGATAGCCGCCCATGGACATTCCTACTAAAAATGTTTTTTCGATGCTTTCTTTCTGCAAAATGCGATACAGTATTTCCGCCGTGTCACGATAAGAAAATTGCTGATATGGCCTTGAAAGCCCATGCATGGGAACATCCCATAAGATAATCGTATAACGGTCAAAAAAGTAATCCGCCTGTTTTTCAAACATGGTATGGTCTGCTGTCAGTCCGTGCGTAAAAACAATGCAATCGGCTGCCCGTCCCTTCTTGCTGATCCAGTAATGCACCGTCCCGCCCTGTGCCAAAATCGTCTTGTGCTGCATATTGCTCGCGCCTCCTGCGTGTAATTTTTTCTGGAATTGAATGAAAATGATCTGAAAATTTATAGCAAATTATTGGCTATGCCGAGACGGCCTTCCCGGGAAGAAGCACGAAACGCTGCACTGGATATCCATATTCCACCAGTAGTTCCCGCGCTGCAAAGCCAAGGTGGCAGTATGCCTCCCGGTATCCTGTATCTGCCTTATCCCCCGCCCGGTATGTCGTTAAAGTGATTTCTTTTCCAGCGGGCAGCTCATCTGCCAGCTTAGCGAGGAACAGCTTGGCAATCCCGCAACGCCTGTACTGCGGATGGACAGCCAAAAAATCTATATTACCTGTACCTGGCGAAAAGCCCATCGCGCCAATAGCCATATCATAACGCCCGCTTTCCTTGGCTGCGTTCAATTCACCCGCCGCAGTCTGGCCAGACTGCACCAAAGCAGCTTTATTCCGCAAAATCAAGGCCTTTTGATCCGCAATATACCGATACAAATTTGCGGTGTAATCGTCTTGATCCAAACACGGATAACCGTCAATCACCAAGTTTACAAGCGCCATCCATGCATCCACATCTGCGGCCGTGGCAAATCGTATGCTGTCTTTTGTAAAATCCGCATTTGCAAGCTCCTCCCGCAAACGGATTGTAAGTTGCAAAGGATAAAATTTTTTTGTTTCCCGAAATTGTGCCGGTGAAACCTTATACATCGCTTTGAAAATATCCGTAAACGCCTGCTGGCTTTCATACCCGCTCATAAGAGCGATCTCAAGGATCGGTTTTTGAGAAAACACAAGAAGTCTTGCCGCCTCTGTGAGCTGCCTCCTTTTTGCATAATCATGAAGCGTCAAGCCGACGGTCTTTGTAAAGATTCGGTGCAAATGGTACTTCGAATAATGCAGCGCGCCCGCCACCATGTTTAAATCCAGCTTTTCCTGCAAATTTTCTTCGATATAGCGAATTGCCTGTGAAGCAATACGGACTGTCTGAGCTTGCATTTTTCACCCCTCCTTTGAGAAAAATAGAGCCGCACAGCGAGAGCTTTCCTGGCGGCTGTCCTCTGAAGATATTATAAAGCAGCGAGCGCCTTTTTGTTTCATGATTCTTGCGGTGTTTCTGACTGCCCGGCAACCAGCAATGCATCCTTTGTTTGTGCATATTGATCCGGC
>CAJUEB010000034.1 GCA_910585135.1 uncultured Eubacteriales bacterium | reverse complement strand
GTCTTTTTAAGCTTTTAATATTTGTATATGCGAGGCTTGCTTCTCGCTCATTTTAGAAATGTTAATTCGTTTCTGATATAGGCAATGTGTTCCGGCCGCATTTACAGGCGTTGCGGCGAGGACATCGCAATATTCACATCATTAACTGTTTATTTAAGAAAGGAGAAGAAATGACAGAAAAACTGCAAAATGAAGTGAAAAGCTTCAATCCAATTCGTACATTGATCGCGATAATTGTAACGATTGCAGTTGCCTATGTTCTGGCTTACACTTTAGTGCCGGCAGAGAACCTGGAAGCAGAAGATGGAAATCTGGGCATCTGGGCATGTGTGCCTGCCGTTTTCTTGGTGGTGTACATCTTTGCAACAAAGCGTGTGCTGGAAGGCCTGATTCTGGGATCCGTTGTCGGCCTGATCTTTGCAGCACCGGCTACCAACGTAATCGGATCGTTCAGTACTACTGCAACGGAAGTCATGATGGATGAAGATACCGGATGGCTGATCCTCGTCTGCGGACTTATGGGATCCATCATCAAGCTTATCGAGGTAACAGGTGGAGCACAGGCTTTCGGTGACTGGGCTTCCAAGAAAGCAAAATCGAGAGAAGCGACATTAATGTGGACTTATATTCTCGGCTGCGTTATCTTTATTGACGATTATCTCAATTCAATGACGATAGGCTCCTGCATGAAGAAGCTTACTGACAAACACAAGGTATCGCGTGAATTGCTCAGTTACGTTACATCTTCTACAGCAGCTCCGCTCTGCGCCCTGATCCCGATTTCAACATGGGCTATTTTCGCAGGACGTATCATGGTGGCTAACGGCTATGGCGTTGACGGAAAGGAAATCCAGTCATTCGTTCATACGATTCCGTTCAGTTTCTACGCATGGGCTGCTGCAATCCTCGTTCCACTGGTAATCTGGCACGTAGTTCCGATCTTCGGACCGATGAAGAAGGCTGAGGAAAGAGCTATGTCAGGTGGACCGCTGGCGCCTCCGGGATCGGAAAAAATCGATTTGAATGCCGGTGACGTTGAACTGAAAGGCGAGCCTAAACTGTATAATCTGCTTATTCCGATTTTAGGCATGATCTTCTTTACGATTATATTTGATCTCGATATGCAGTACGGCGTAATCGCTACGATGGCGCTTTGCTTCATTCTCTTTGTAGGCCAGAAGCTGGTGACTGCCGAAGAGTTCTGGGACTACAGCGTTGAGGGGATTAAGAACATGATTCTTCCGCTCATGCTCATGGTTTTGGCGTATATTTTCGCAGCAGTAAACGATCAGATTGGTTTTACTCGTTTTATCATTGATATCGCTGTTGAAAATGCATCGCCGCAATTACTGCCTGTTTTGATTTTCCTGCTTCTTGCAGTAACAGAGTTTATTACAGGAACGAACTGGGGAATGTACATAATTGCACTGCCGATCGTAATTCCAATTTGTATGGGTACAGGTATCCCTGTTGCGCTCGGATGCGGTGCTGTAATTTCAGCCGGAGTACTGGGAAGCCACTGCTGCTTCTACTCTGACTGCACTGTAATCACTTCATCTGCTACAGGCTGCGATAACTTCGCACATGCTTGGACTCAGATGCCGTTCGGTCTTCTGGCCGGAGTAGTAGCTGCTATCGGTTATCTGATTTGTGGATTTGTAATGGTATAATGAAGAAGCGTTCATTGAATCATGAATTCCGATGGAAAGGACAGAGGAAATTCATGGTATAGCGATGGGTTGATTACTCATTTAGAAAGGTGTGTCGTTTACGATACATAGCATGAATATTACATTTTGATAAAAGTGGTGTAACCTCAGTCAAACGGGGTTACACCTTTTTCTTTTGTGCGGATTAACGATTGGGATGAACGAAAATGTTAATTTGTAAACTATATCGTTAATTCATTCAATATTACAGTTAATTCTTGAATTTTTGGATGAAAAATCCCAGCCGTCTTATGATGGCCGGGATTTTTGTGTGCCAAGAAAACGAACTGATTATTTTATGTTATTTAGCATTACCCTTCGTAGATGACCTTTCCCTCCGAGATGGTCTGAATCACCTTGACTTGCCCGATTTCATCGACAGGAACATCGAAGATATTCTTTTCGATGATTACCATGTCTGCGCGCTTTCCAACTTCAAGGCTTCCAGTGATGGCCTCATCCCTGCATGCCATGGAGTTGTTAATCGTAAAGGCTTCGATCATCTGTTCAATGCTTGCGGCTTCTTCTGCCCACAGTACATTTTCAGGGTTGGAAGAATCCTGTCCTTCTTCCGTTCTCGTTACGCCGAGCTGAATTCCTCGCAGCGGTGCGGGAACAGGTGTTACGTTATAGTCGCTGGCTGCGCCGACAACGATTCCGGCATCAAACAGGGATTTCATCGGATATTCGTGGTATGCACGGTCTCCTAAGTAAGGAACTTCGATATCGGTGAAATAGCCCGGTGCTTTAAAGTGCCAGTACGGATTGGTGACAGCAACGATATTGTTCGCCGCAATCCGCGGGATGTCAGCAGGATCGACGACCTGCAAGTGCGTGCATACCGGACGCCTGTCTTTACGGTCAGGGTTGGCTGCTGCCATTTCTTCGATGCAGTCCAGCATCATGGCTGCCGCCGCATCGCCGATGATATGATAATGAACATCCATGCCTTTCTGATCGACTTTCTTGCAGAGATCCACAAGATCCTTGTAATCCCAGATCGGATCGCCACAGTAATCGGAGCTGTCGCTGTAAGGCTGTTTCAAGTATGCGGTTCTGCCTTCCACAACGCCGTCAACCATGATCTTTAGCTGGTCGAAACGGAGCATATCGCCATCCGCCTGTTTTCTGAACGTATCGTATTTGTCCAGATGCTTCAGCGGTTCATCTTCAAATCCTTGGAAAGCAGCCCGGATCTTACAGATTAACTCGCCGTCGTTTTGCATTTCGATCAAAGCAGGAATGGCTTCGCCATCCGGGTTGAGCAGCGGATCGAGCATCGTCGTAATCCCGTACTGTGCCAGATGCTTCTGTACCCAGGTCATTGCTTCTTTATAGTTGTCCTTGCTGAATACGATTCTGGCAGGATTGATCAAATACATCGCTTGCAGCTCCCGGAAGCAGCCGGAAGGTGTTCCGTCCTCTTCTTTTTCGATTACATTGCCGTCAGGAACTTCCGTATCCTTTGTAATTCCGCATATTTCGATCGCTTTGGTATTTGTCCAGATGGAATGATGATCTCCTGACTCCATTACCATCGGTTTGTCCGCACAGATTGCATCCAGTGCCTTTCGGGAAGGCCCTTTTTCGCCAAAGGCAGGATTGATCCAGCCAACGCCTTCATAGACAGGCAGGTCAGGATGATCTTCTACAAATTTTTTGATGATTTCCAAGTATTCCGGCTCTGTTGCGACATCAAAGAGCTGTACTTTGAATACGCTGTCCGTTGCGGCCATCGACACATGGGCATGCGCTTCTACAAACCCCGGGAGTACCATTTTTCCCTTTAAGTCGATGACTTCTGCTGCATCGGATTTGAGAGCCTCCGCCTCTTCATCGCTTCCGACAAAGGCGATTTCATTGCCGGAAATGGCAATCGCCTGCGCCCAGCTTTTGTTTTGATCCACCGTATAAATTTTGCCGTTTATAAACAGCTTATCGTACTTGCTGTCACAGCCTCCATTACAACATCCCATATATGTGCCTCCTTTCTGATCTTATAGAAAATACCGTTATTTTATTTCATTGCGATTGCAATCATCTCTACGCTGCATTTGCCAGCAAGCGCTGACGTTCCATAACAAACCCTGGCCGGTCTTCCGCCCGGTTTCCAGTGCTTTTTATATTCCTCGTTCATTTGATCCCGTTTTGAAAAATCAGTCAGCAGCACATCGACACGAACGACCTTATCCATGCTAGAACCATACTTTTCAAGGATCGCAGCCATCTGCTCCAGGATATCCCTTGTTTCCAGTACGATGTCCTCTTTATCCGAAACCAGCCCGGACAGGTAAATCGTATCGCCGCTTACCACCGCTTCTGCATATACAGCATCATCGTTTGTCATATAGTGTTTTACGTCCATGATAACATCCTTTCTGCATTTAAAATACTTTCCCACAACAGTAAAATAATGAAATTTGTTCACGATGGGGCTTTATTTCCTGCTTCGTCGTGAAAAGAGCGAAGACAGCTGTCTGGCGGACAGCCGGGAGCTTGCCCCTGGGTCGTTGATTTTAATTTAATGATATACCCATGCCTAGGGGCAATGTCAATGTACAGCTCGCGCGGGTATTTCTTTTTCCTCGGCCGCATCCGTGACTTTCGCATCCCTTTCGCTTGACCAGCGCCCTCTTTTGCCGGGCAAAGCGGGCAGACTTTGCATAATAACAGGATAATGTAAGCCTTTCAGCAATTTAATCGGGAAATCTTTTCCCCGTTTATTGACACTGATACTGTAAAATTGTTAAAATATTATTACAATGTCCACTGGACAAAACAATCAGCAAGTAAAGTAAGTTATTATCAAGTGAAATCAAATGGAGGCAATTATGAATTTGATGAAAATGACGTTGAACATCAACGGTGCAGACCGTACGTTCATCTGTGATCCTGCAAAGGACACGCTGGCTTCCGTATTGCGCCGCCTGGGCCTTACCGGCACGAAGGTAGGATGCGGCACTGGCGTATGCGGGGCATGTTCGGTGATTCTCGATGGCAAGGTAATCCGTTCTTGCACAAGGAAGATCAAAACGGTGAAGGAGTACAGTTCCGTTATTACCATTGAAGGCATCGGTACAGCGATGCATCCGCATCCATTGCAGTACGCATGGGTAAACCTGGGCGCTGTACAGTGCGGATTCTGTGTACCGGGATTCATCGTATCGGCTTATCAGCTGTTAAAAGAAAATCCAGATCCGAGCAGGGAAGATGTGCGTGACTGGTTCCAGAAGCACAGGAATGTTTGCAGGTGTACGGGGTATAAGCAGATTGTTGATGCGGTAATGGCTGCCGCTGCGATCATGCGCGGCGAGAAAACCTTCGACGACATCACTTATGACTGGAGCAAGGATGTCAAGGAAGGATATTACGGCAAGCCGCTCGTTCGTCCAAATGCGATGGCAAAGGCCTGCGGTGTATGCGACTACGGTGATGATATCGAACTGAAGATGCCGGAAAACACGCTGCACGCTGTCCTCGTTATGCCGATGAAGACCAACCATGCGAAGATCCTCAATATCGACATCAGCGAAGCGGAAAAAATGCCGGGCGTTTTCAAGGTTATCACGGCGAAAGATATCCCTGGCGCAAACAGGCTGATGGCATACCAGTTCTCGCCGAGAACCGTTGTGTTTGAACAGACGCACAAGCTGATGCAGGATGAAAAAATCGTAAGATGGGGCGACCCGGTTGCGATGGTAGTAGCAGATACTAAGGAACACGCAAGGGATGCGGCTGGTAAGGTAAAGGTTGATTTAGAGCAGCTGCCGGAAATGATGAGCTATCTGGAAGCTGTATTGCCTGACGCTGATAGAGTGCATCCTTCCATGGACAACATCTACAGCCAGCAGCCTGTACTGAAAGGCGATTATGAGCATATTCCTGAACTGATTGAAGATGCACCTTATTCCGTAGAGGGTTCATTCTATTCCTCCAGAGAACCGCATCTTTCTATCGAAGGGGATACCGTTCAGGCGTATTATGATGAAGACGGCAAGCTCTGCGTGCATTGCAAGACGATGACGCTGTACTTCGACCGTGACGATATGGCGGAAGCGATCGGAATTCCTGTGGAAGATCTGCGCGTGATCGAAAATCCGACCGGAGGTTCATTCGGCTGGGCAATGTGTGCGGCATCCTATGCATTGTGCGGCGTAGCAACCAAGGTTACGGGAATGCCTGTTGCACTCAGCATGACATATGCAGAGTTTATGGCTTTATCCGGTAAGCGTTCCCCTTCCTACATAAACGGAAGACTTGCTTGTGACGAAAACGGTAAGTTTATCGCCGGTGAATTCGATGCAGGGCTTGATAATGGCGCATACCCAGAGATGGGCGATGATAAGCTGACAAAGATTCTGCGATTCATGTTCTTCCCTTACAATATGCCAAATGTAGCCGGTCTGGCAAGATCTGCCGTGACCAACCACAACTTCGGCGTGCCTTACAGAGGATATGGCGCACCACAGGCATATACCGCATCGGAGGCGCTGGTTGATATGCTGGCGGAGAAGATGGGAATGGATCCATTTGAATTCCGATACAGGAATATCGCACAGCCGGGCGATACGAACCTGAACCAGAGAAAATTCCTCCAGTATCCGATGAAGGAAATGATGGATAAATTAAAGCCGCTTTATGATGAAGCCGTAGCGAAAGCGAAGGCTGAAGACACGCCTGAAATCAGAAAGGGCGTCGGTCTTGCATGGGGCGGATATAACGTCGGCCTTGGCGGCGTTGACGAAGCGAACGTAGCTATCGAGCTGATGCCGGACGGCACATTCAGAAAGTACGATACATGGCAGGATCAGGGACAGGGCGGAGACGCAGGTTCTCTCGTCTGCACGCTGGAAGCGCTGCGGCCTTACTTCCCTGAAATCACGCCGAACGATGTGAAGCTGGTTCAGACAGACAGCAAGTACTGCCCGAACACGGGAGAATCCGCAGGCTCAAGATCTCACTTTGCCAACGGTAAAGCTTCCATCTTAGCTGCGAAGAATATCGCAGAAGCGATGAGAAAGGAAGACGGAACTTACAGAACCTATGATGAAATGGTAGCGGAAGGCATTCCGACAAGGTATGAAGGAAACTGGGCTGCCGCTGATGAATGGGATTACTTCGACTTCCTCGATCCGAACGACGGACAGGGCGAACCGACTTACGCTTATACGTATGCACTGTTTATGGCTGAGGTTTCCGTAGAAACTGCTACCGGTAAGACGACGGTTGACAAGATGACCTGCATTGACTGGGTCGGCAAGGTGGGCAATATCCAGTCCGTAAACGGCCAGGCTTACGGTGGCATGTCCCATGCGATCGGATTTGCACTTTCCGAAAACTATGAAGATGTGAAAAAGCATACGAATATGTTTGCCGCCGGCGTTCCTTATATCAAGGATGTTCCGGACGATATGACGGCAATTCATCTTGACGGATTCGATGAAAGAGGACCGTTCGGTTCTTCCGGCGCTTCCGAAGCATTCCAGTCCTCAGACCATATGGCGGTTATCAATGCGATCAATAACGCCTGCGGCGTGAGAATTTACGAGCTGCCTGCTTCACCGGATAAGGTAAAGGCAGGAATCGACGCTTTGGCGAAGGGCGAGCCGAATCCGAACGTACCGAAGAAATACTTCCTCGGTTCTGATATGTATGAAGAACTGGAGAACATCAAGGCAAATCCATTGAGCTGGGAAGAATAAACAGTTGATTTGGTGAAATGAATATGATAGCTTGAAGATAGACCGCTGCTTGACCGCAGTGGTCTATCCTTTATCAGTGGAACTAGCGCATTGAGGATGGCGGATGCAAAAGCCGCAAATGCTGCAAAAAATAGTAAGTTATGATGTGCTGCTCGGATTCTTTTACATATGCGATGGCTCATTCTTTTTATTGCGGGAGTTCCTTAAAAAAAAATCAGGAGGGATGCATTTATGGATATGCAAACCTATTACGATCAATTTGAAAACTGTATGCAGGAGGAAAAGCCGTTCTGCGCGGATGATTGCCCTTTTCACATGGATGTGCTGGATTTTGAAGATAAAATCGCCAATAAGCGATACAGCGCGGCATATAAAGTGCTTCGCAATGCCGTCGTATTTCCCGATATCGTCGCTTCCCTGTGTCCGCAGTACTGTACGGGACGCTGTCCCGGAAAGGATGCAGGCGGCGCGATCCAGATCAATACGCTGGAGCGGACATGTCTTGCGCAGACAAAGCGCAAAGACCCTAATGAATATAACCTGCCGCCGCGAAAAGGCAAAATTGCGGTCATCGGAGCGGGACTTTCCGGGCTTTCCTGCGCGCTGCGCCTTGCGTCTAAAAAATATGAAGTAGCCGTATATGAAAAGGCTTCTGTCATCGGCGGGCAGTTAAACCAGTTGCTTCCCCGCGAAATTTTTATGACGGATATCGAGCGGCAGTTTAAATACGAAAGCTATGCGCTTCATACGGATACAGAAGTCATGGATCTGCACCAACTGGCTGCCGAGGGGTTTGATGCGGTTTATGTTGCCACAGGACAGGGGGGGAATGATTTTGGCGTGTTTTCCTGCACGTCTGCCGCTGATGGGAAGTATTGCTTTTCGATAGAAGATACTGTCGCGGGCATTCATGGCATTACGGCTGTTTTCGCAGGCGGAAGCCTCCTTGGCAAGAGCCTCATGCATGCGGCCGCCGATGGGCTTCATATGGCGCGTGAAATAGAAGGGTTTCTTAAAACGGGAATCATGCGCTATCCCGATGTGCCTGCAAATACGCAGATTACGGTGTCAGAAGCGGATGTGCAGCGCATGGCAGGCCATTCCCCGGTAACGCCGACTGAAACTGGGTTTCTGGGCGGGCGAATGCCTGGCGGTGATGGGAGAATTGCGGGCGAAATTGTCGCGGGCGAAAATGCTGCGGGCGGACGCCTTGACTTGTTTGGCGATGCGGACAGAGCTGTTGCGCTGGCGGAACGGGATCGAATCTTTACGCCGGAAGAGGCAGCAGCAGAGGCGTCGAGATGCATCCGCTGCCAATGCAATTCCTGCATGACGGTCTGCGACCTGACCGCGTATTTCAACAAATGGCCGCTTCAAATGCGCGATGAGATCATGACGACGACCATGCCCGCGAATTCGATGATCCGTAAAGCACCTGCCATCAGGCTGATCAATATGTGTACGCAGTGTGGTCTATGCGGGGAAACGTGTCCGGGGCAGATCGACCTGGGCGGCATGATCAAAGAGGCTCGCCGGGTGATGCATAAAATAGACAGGATGCCTGGCGCATATCATCAATTCTGGGTCAGGGACATGGAATTTGCCAATGGCAAATATGCAGCGCTGGTTAAGTGTCCGCCCGGAAAAAGTTCGTGCAGCTATGCGTTTTTTCCGGGCTGCCATCTGGGGGCAGCCAATCCGCTCTATGTGAAAAAGGCGTACGCTGCCTTGCTGGCCGCGAATGATGATACGGGATTGTGCTTGCGGTGCTGTGGCGTTCCTGCGGATTGGGCTGGAAATGAGGAGATGCACGACCAGGCGATCGCTTCCCTGCGTGCTGACTGGGAAGCTTTAGGAAAACCAGTGATGATTATGGCATGTCCTTCCTGTATGCGGCATTTTCGGGAGTATTTGCCGGAGATTCCGATGATTTCGCTTTATGAGGCGATGGATGAGCAGGGGATTTGTGAGAAGGACGGAGTTTGTGAAAAAAGCGCATCATCATCAGACTGCTCCCGGGCAGATCCAATCGTCTATTCGATTTTTGACCCTTGTGCGGCCAGAAACTGCGATGGGATGCAGGAGGCGGTACGACATCTGTTGTCGGCAGCGGGAACTGCTTACGAAGAATTGCCGGCCGGGGATAAACACGGCTGTTGCGGCTTTGGGGGGAATATTGAAGTGGCAAGCCCCAAGCTGGCAGCAAAGATCGCCGATGAGCGAAGCAAGCTTCATGACAATCCGTATATTACTTACTGTATCAACTGCCGTGACGTTTTCCATGACGACGGAAAGCCGGTCAGGCACATCCTGGATATTCTGCTGGATATCCGGCCGCCGCAAGGTACGCTTCCTACCGTGACAGAGCGCAGGTGCAACAGGGTTGCCCTGAAAGAAGACTTGCTGGAGGAGATATGGGGTGAATCAATGAATGAAAAACCTGAAATGAAGTACGAGCTTATCATAAATCCTGCGGTAAAGGAGAAGATGAACGCACTGAGGATTTTGGAAGAGGATATCTGTTATGTGTTGGAGATGGGAGAGGTACATGGCAGAAGGACATTTTTCCCGCAGGCGGATTCTTATAAATGTTATCGCGAGATCGGGCGCATTACCTGCTGGGTGGAGTACAGACCGCATGATGGGCGATATGAGATATGCAATGTGTATACGCACAGGATGAAAATCGAACTGGAGGTGGTTTTCAATGGCCGAAAAACAGATCTTGATCTGCGATAAATGCAAGGTGGAGATGGAGGAAATCGAGGCGAATTTCTCATACCTTGACAGAACCTTCCGCCATAAGGTGTCCAGATGTCCCCAGTGCGGCCAGGTATGCCTTTCGGAAGATATTGTCGCCGGGCGCATGAGTGAAGTTGAAGCATTGATTGAAGAAAAGTAAGCGCGCGGATAAACGATAGATGCGCAGGTGAATGTAAGAAAAAGCGGCGGCAATCCCGCCGCCTGCGAGGTGAAACAGATGAGTTATTTTTATGTACAAGCTTGCCGCAACGGGCATTTTCAGATTACGAATAAGAAGCTACAGCCTGATGCTGTATGTGAAACGTGTGGTCTTCCTCTGATGGATAGATGCCCGGAATGCGGTGAATATATCAGGAAATGGACGCTGTACGGGGCGACGCCGATCCTGCCGGGAAAGGATGATTACAAGCTTGCGGACAGGTGCGATAGGTGTGGAAGTAAATTTCCGTGGAGCGATACAAAAGGCTCTGGCGGGGCGCAAGCGCATCAAAAGGATAAGCGTTTTAGCAGCGATCTTCACCAGGCTGGCGGGGAGGCTGGAAATAGTGCTGCAAGCGGCGCGCGGCCAGACAGCCAGGCTTTGCTACAGGATATGCATCAGGCAAACGGAGAAGCGGCTCTGGTACGCAAGGCATATGATGAAGCAGCTCAAAGAGAATATGATACTTGTACCTATGCCTTTTTCCCAGGCTGCCAGCTTGGTGCGGCAGAGCCTGAAATCGTCATAAAGGCGTATGATTCCATTCGTTTTCAGCATCCTGATACGGCTATGTTTTTGCAGTGCTGCGGATTTGCTGCCAGCATGGCTGGCGATCATGAAGCTTTTCAGTCTGTACTGGATGGGATTAAAGAAAAGTGGACTGCGCTGGGACAGCCAACGATGATCATGGCATGCCCGGCCTGCCAAAGGATCTTCCAGGCGCATCTGCCTGATATCCCTGTGGTATCGCTCTATGAAATGCTGCGGGATATGGGCGTAAGCGGCGGCTGTCATTCGGAGGATTATATCTTTTCTCAAATGGTCGCGGACACAAAGGCTAAGGCAGGATCGCTGGATGCAGGCAAGCGAGCTGCTGCGAAATCAAAAATAGCACAAGCGTCAGACGCAGTGGCGGATGAAAGCATAGAGGATGGAGAAAAATCGTCGGATGCGAGTGCGAAAGCCGGAACAGGATCGCCGCACGCAGGCAGTGATCCCATTGCGGAAGCGGTACGGGCATTAGCGGAGGATATGGGGGCGAAGCTTCATTCTGCGGAAGAAAAAACAACGTATCCATATCTTGTCAGTTCAATCAACAGGCGCGATCAACTGAAGCGGGAAGGAACAGAAGCGGTTCATATTTTGGAATTGATTTTCGGCATGGGAATATCAAATCTTCATTTGGAACATGAGCATATGCACGATCATGGAGATGAAGATAGATGCCAGGGGCATCATGATCATATGGATGCGTATGTGAACGAAAGTAATTCGGTGCAGGAAGATATGATGGGCGAGGACGCACGGCAGAATGAACGAGGCGGGACTGCTTCTGATCCGGAGACGGCGAACGAGCCTGCCTCTGTCCTGGAAACAGCGGACGAGCCTGCTGTGCAAGCTATCTCCGCTTCAAGTATGCAAGCCGTTTCTGCTCCGCTCCCTTCTCCTGCGGAGCGATGGCAGAATCGACTGGAATTGAAACAAACTTTACTGGAGTTTTTCTGGAATGAATCATGTGAATAATGCCCTCTTGAAAAGCGTCGCCATGTCAGGGCTTTTTAAGTACCTTGATAAGGAGGCTTACCAAAAGGCGTGGAATGAATTGAATATGATACCGCGGCACTATGACAGCCAGCAAGTTATTTATGGGCAGGATGATCTTGTTTTTCGTCCTGGCATTGTTCACAGCGGACTGGTGAAAGGGGAACGCCTTCATGTAGAAGGAACCTCTAACCTGGCATACTATTATGGCAGGGGAGAGGTGTTTGCCTTCGAAGGTGCGCTTTCGGGAAAGAAGACATCGCCGTTGCAGCTTACCGCTGATGATGATACTTGCGTGATTTTTTTTGACGTGCAGAATATTTTTAACAGCACCTTTGAAAAGCTTTTGGTAAAGGGATTGATGGAGCTTTTGGCAAATGATGACATTAAGAAGCTATATCGTATCGAGATCCTTTCTAAGAAAGGGCTGAGGGAGCGCATTCTGACACACTTTTATGTGCTGGCTTCTAAAAATAATGGATGCAGTTTCGACTTGAATATGTCGCAAAAGCAGCTCGCGCGGTATTTGTGTGTCAACAGAAGTGCGCTTTCTTATGAGCTGAACCAGATGAAGCGGGAGGGTATTATCATTTTGGAAAGGCGGCGGGTGACATTGCTTGCGCATATGGATGTCGGGGATAGCGGTGAGACAGAGTTTGGAAAAAACGGATAAAAGCAAAACAAAAAGGTTTGGTTGATTTGTGCTTTGTCCATGAAGGCGCGGCTGG
The DNA here is from genome assembly GCA_910585135.1 of uncultured Eubacteriales bacterium. Lineage (GTDB taxonomy): Bacteria > Bacillota > Clostridia > Peptostreptococcales > Anaerovoracaceae > Lentihominibacter. The sequence goes on along the minus strand of CAJUEB010000034.1, from coordinate 2,657 downwards.
TTTGTGGCCTTTGCATGAAAAATACGGATAGGCAGGTCTATCCATATCAAGTTACGGCATAACTTTTATCGTTATGCCGTTTTTTTCTGCGTCTGGTATGGGGGGTATTTCGAAGGTTTGTTTTGGCTGTCTATGCGGCGGTCTTTCACGTTTTTGTTTTAGTTGTCTATACGGAGAATTTTACTTATCCCTAGCTGCCGTGGGGTGACTTTATATTTTCCTTGACCGTTTGGCAGCTTTCCCTTCATTTGACATTGGCAGGTTTTCTCTTGATTTTTCAATTAGGCATTTTTTGAGAGAAATTTAAGCTGTTTATTTATATTTTTATGCCATGATAGATGCGTTTTCTCTGGATCTCTGTATGAAATTTAGATTTGAGAGAATTTTAGCCCGATTTTTCTCTGGAAATATCTTTTTTTCACAATGTTAAGAGAATCGAACATGAAATGATGTGTCCTGGAGTCATTTTACCGGGCGGGAAGGCAGAAAATTCTCTGGGAATGGCTCTTTTGGAATTTTTCAGAGAATCGAAAGGTGCATGGTTGACAGTCATGCCGTCCTTTTTGGGAAAAGGCAGAGTCGCATAACTGTCAATTATGATAACTTTTGGACGGGATCAAGGTGTACAGAGGCTAATCATGCCGCCCTTTTTTTGATAAAGCGGAAAGGCACATGCTTGCCGTTTTGAAAAGTGTCGGGTGGTGTTGCTGCCATAAAAGATGCGCGATTTGTTCAAAATGCGCTGAAGAGCATGAAAATTTGCTGAAAGTGTAATGGCTGGTTATTTGGAAAAATTCACAAGAAGCATAGCGGATGATTATTTTGAAAAAGTGTTGTCGGAACAACATTACGCCTCGCCTCTTTATGATATGATAATCGTACGTTCCGTGACGGAAATTTTTGGCTGGCCACCAAGGAAGAAAAGAAGGAGAACGTATCAAATGAAACGAATCATAGCAATTATCACTGCTTTCGCATTAGCTATGTCCATGATGATTTTGACAAGCTGTAGCAGTGACAAAGAAGCAAATAATGAAGAAAAACCGGAAGTTACCGTTTTGGCGGCTGCGAGCCTTACCGATGCGCTGGATGAGATCATCGCTGAATTCGAAAAGGATTCCGACTGCAAGATCACGCCAAGTTATGCAGGGTCGGGCGATCTGGTACAGCAAATTGAAGGCGGAGCGCCTTGCGACATATTTATTTCCGCATCTAAGGGCAATATGGATCAGCTTGAGGAAGGCGGGTATATCGATACAGAAACAAGACAGGATCTGCTGCAAAACACCCTCACTCTCATTTCGACAGTAGAGAAGAAGGATGTTGTGAGCATGGATTCCCTGACGTCCGCTGATGTAGGAACGATTGCCGTAGGCGAGCCGGAAACCGTTCCTGCCGGGAAATATGCCTCGCAGGTATTTGATAACCTGAAGATCACAGACCAGCTTACAGATAAAATCGTTTATGCCAAGGATGTCCGCGCAGTACTGAACTATGTGGAGACAGGCGATGCTGATTGTGGTTTTGTTTACAGGACCGATGCGCTTTTGATGGATGAAGCAAACGGCGTTATCATCGGTGATGTGGATGAATCTCTTCATGATGCTATCGTATATCCGGCTGCAATCATGGCAGAGCCTCCTGCTGGGGATCATGCTGCTGAATTCTTCGAATTCATGAAGAGCGATTTTGCGAAGAAAGTATTTGAAAAATACGGATTTACAGTAGCGCGATAGAAGACCGTATCGTAGAAGGCGCACAGACCGTACATATCGTATATGCCGCATAGGATTTACAGGTGAGGCGGGGATCGGTGAAATCGGTCTTCGCAATCAAATAGCAACCCATATAAAACAAAAGCCACATGGATGACAGCAAAGACATGAGAGCGGGCATTCTGCAGCCCGCTTCTCAATCTAAAGCAGGCGTTTTTTACAGCCTGTTCCTCCATAAAATACGAAATCAATAGGAAACGAGTAATCGTCGTTACAGGTATCAATTTATGTTTACACCCGTTATACTATCGTTAAAAGTTGCCGCATTGGCAACCATAATTGCCTTTTTTCTCGGAACGTTTCTTGCATACTTGCTGACAAAGAAAAATATCCCCGGGAAAAGCATCTGGGAGACGTTTTTGATTCTCCCGCTGATTTTACCGCCGTCAATCGTTGGCTATTTGTTGTTAAAGGTATTTGGCAGAAGAGGCCTGATCGGGGCTTTTCTGCTGGATACTTTTGGCGTTCAGGTGGTTTTTACATGGATCGCTTGTGTAATTGCGGCAACAGTGGTAGCGCTTCCGCTCATGTACCAAAATGCCAAGGGTGCTTTCCAGAGCGTTGACCGGACTTATGAGCTGGCAGCGAAAACATTGGGAAGCAGTTCGTTCAAGGTATTTCTGACGGTTACATTTCCATTATCATGGCCGGGAGTGATCAGTGGAATTATCCTGACCTTTGCAAGGGCTATGGGGGAATTCGGCGCAACGCTGATGCTGGCTGGCAATATTCCTGGGAAAACACAGACCATTCCAACGTCAATTTATTATGCCGTCGTGACAGGCAAGGATGAGCAGGCTAATACACTGGTTCTTATTATGGTAATTTTTAGTTTTGCTTTGGTCTTTGGGCTGAATGCCTGGCTCAAGAAGAAAAATGACC
>CAJUEB010000033.1 GCA_910585135.1 uncultured Eubacteriales bacterium | reverse complement strand
CTGACGAGGTTCGCCATGGCGCAGCGGGAAATCGGCCTCGCTACGGGAGAAGCGCCTGTAGCAAGGGGATACCCCCCTTCCATTTATGCAGAATTTCCGAAGCTTTTGGAGCGAAGCGGGAACTTTCAGAATGGTTCGATCACAGGCGTGTATACGGTGCTGGTAGAGGGTGACGATACGAATGAACCGATCGCAGATACTGTCAGGGGTATCCTGGACGGCCATATCGTCCTCAGCAGGAAGCTGGCGAATGCCAACCACTTCCCGGCAATCGATATCAGCGGCAGCATTTCCAGGCTTATGGTGGAGATTGTCACGCCGGAACAAAAAGAACTGGCCGGCAAGCTGCGAAATACCTTGAGCCTGTATGAACAAAACGAGGATTTGATTTCGATCGGCGCTTACAAGTCCGGCACGAACCCGAAGCTGGACTATGCGATTACCAAGCACGACCAGATTCAGAATTTTCTCATGCAGGGGATCGAAGAAGCCTTTGCGGAAGAAGAAATTTGGGATGCATTGCGGCAAATCTTTAACTAATAAAGAAAAGGGTATGACGAATGAAGAAGTTTTCTTTCTCTCTTGACAAAGTGCTCGATTACAAGATTCAGGTAGAAGACAATCTGCGCAGCGAGCATGCCGGGGCAGTAAAAGCAGTGATGAATAAGGAAGAAGAAATCCAGGGCATGGAAGCTGCCCACCAGGGATATATCAAGGACATGGAAGCAGTCAAAATGCATGGCTGCAAGATACAGGAACTCTTGGTTTATGAAAGCTATCTTGGCAAAAGCCTCGAAAGAATCGAAGAACAAAAGCAGGTTTTGGAAGGCTTAAAGCATCAGGAAGAAATCAAACGGAATCAAGTGATCGAGGCGAAGAAGGAACGCACTTCGATCGATAAGCTAAAGGAGAAAAAACTTCGGGAATACGATGCGCTCGTTCAGAAGGATGAAGAAAAATTCATCGAAGAATTTGTGTCAAACAGAAGGCACAATATGCAAAAGGCGTAATCCTGCGAAAGCAGATTGCGATAGATAATGTTTTACATAGGAAAGGAGGTGACGAAGATGGTGCAAGCCAATCAAATGATCAGCCAGCTGAATGTATCCGTGAAGGCACAGCCGAGCGGCAAGGCGGCAAAGCCAGATGATAACAAGGGCGCTTTTGCGGAAGCATTGGACCAGAAGCTTTCCTCGCAGGATAAAGCCAATGACGATTCGAAGAAGGATGTGCAGGCAAACGGAAAAGAGCAGGATAAGGTTTCTGCGAAACAGCCTAATGATGATGAGCCGCAGAATGTCCAGCAAGAACCACAGCAGACGGAGGTTCCTGTCGTGCAGGATGGATCGTGGCTCATGCAGGCGCTGGCCGTACAAACGCCGATAGAAATGCAGGATGCAGAAATTCCTGTCCAGGCAGAGGAGCTGCTTCCGCAGGCAGATGTTACAGCAGTTTCTGAGACGGATCAGGCAGATGCTGTGAAGATTACGGCAGACGGGAAGACGCCTGAGATAACAGTCCAGGAAGACGGCGCTTTCAAGCAAGCGGTTTCAGAGGCGAAGGCCGGACACGAAGTGCAGGGCGCGGAAGCGAAACCAGCAGGACAAACGGAACAGGCGGCTTCGGCACAGGCTGCGTCCCCGAAGCAGGAGGGGCAGCAGAAGCAGATGGATTCACAGGGAAAAGGCCAGCAGGAAGCGCAGGTGGAAACGGTGCATTCCGCAGGCCACGCCACGCAGGCAGTTATGCAGGGCAAGCAGGCGGCCGCACCGGAGCAGGTGAATCTTGAAAAACCGCAGGCTGCGCAGGGACAGACGGTAGACATGGCTGACCCTAAGGCAGGCGTACAGAACCTGGCCAAGCATATGTCCGAGCAGATCAATCAGGGCAAAAATGCGTTTGAGCTTTGGCTCGAACCGGCGAACCTTGGCAAGATCGGCGTTAAGGTCGCTTATGAAGGCGGCAGGGCGATGATCCAAATTCTGTGCATGAGCAGCAAGGCTATGGAAATCGTAGCGCAGAATGCGAAGACACTGGGTACGATTATCCAGCAGAACACAGGAACAAACACCTTGGTTGTCGTGGAGCAGCCTGAACGGCAGGATTACTTGCAGCAAGAAGCGCAGCAGCAAAACCGCGGTGATGAGCAGCAAGATGAAAAAAAGAAAGACAAGGATAACAATGATGAGGAAGCGGAGGCAGAAAGCTTCCTGCAGCAGCTGCGGCTGGGGCTGGCGTAGCCCGGCGGCCTAGCCATGGGAAAACGATGAGGAAAGGAGAGATGAGAAAATGGCAGCAGTAGAAGGCCTTCCGAGCCAAGACTTTTTAATCCAAAAGGAAATTCAAAAAAAGCAGGAGAGCAAAAAAAACAGCACGGAACTGACCATAAATGATTTTTACAAGCTTATGGCGGCACAGCTCCAGTACCAGGATATGAATAACCCGGCGGATACCAGCGAGATGATGGCCACAATGATCCAGAGCCAGATGATCCAGGCGATCACCAATATGTCATATACCAATACGACGTCTTACGCAGCTTCCCTGGTAGGAAAGCAAGTTACCATTGCGGAAGTAGATATGGACGGCAAGTACACGGGCGATAAGAAAGGCGTGATATCAGGCGTGGTGCTAGGAGACAATCCGCTCGTTATCATGGACGGTAAATCGTATTCATTGAGCCAGATTGTGGCAGTGGGGGAAGTACCGGAAAAGGATGATGCATCAAATAACGATAATAACAACGATAACGAGCAGAAGCCGGATGAACAGCAACCAGATAATAAATAGGGAAAAGAAGAAAGTGTGGACGTTATGACGATAAAGAAATTACCACAGATGACAGATGCCCAGACGCTCAGGCTTCAGCATAATGCGGCGCTTCAAAAGGGAAAGCCCGCAGGCAGCACATTTGCCGGATTGATGCAGCAGGAGATCCACAAGGAAACAGGCGTGCAGTTCTCCCGGCATGCGGAGATGCGCATTCAGCAGAGGGGCATTGAAGTTTCCCCCGACATGATGAACAGCCTTAACCAGGCGGTTGCAAAAGCACGCGAAAAAGGCGCAAAGGACACGGTTGTCATTGGTGCGCAAGGTGCATTTATCGTGAATGTTCCGAACAATATCGTGGTAACGACCATGACGGAACAGGAAATGAAAAACAATATTTTTACAAACATCGACAGCGCCGTTTTAATGTAGCCGGACCATATTATGGAGGCGAACGCCCAAGCCCGATTGGCTTGGGCAGAAGCGGCAAAAGGCAAGTTCTTTCGGAATGAGACGAAAGAGAACAGAGAAAGGAAGTAGTTTAATATGGTTAAATCAATGTTCGCGGCCATCGCAGGACTCAAGACGCATCAGTCCAGGATGGACGTAATCAGTAACAACATTGCGAATGTGAATACGTGGGGTTTTAAGACCAGAAGCGCTAACTTTTCCGATGCGATGTACCAGAACAGGATGCAGGGCGGCAAAGGATATAATGTCAATGGTTATTCCGGCGGAATGAACACCTCCCAGCTGGGTTTTGGTGTAAATATGTCTTCGATTTCCACTGACTTTACGACAGGGAACTGGAGTCCGACCGGAAATGGGCTGCACTGCATGATCAATGGTCCGTCATTTTTTATCGTGGGACCATTCCATGAAAATGTTCAGAATATCGCTAACGATGGCGTATCGCTGTCAAGGGTCGGCATTTTCAGCGTGGACAGCAACGGTTTCCTTGTGGACGACCAGGGAAATTACGTGTATGGATATGCATGTACCAATGTAGGGCAGACGACCCTGGCCACACCAGGACCGGATGGCAGCACGCTGGCTGAAGCTGAGTTTGATACGACCCAGTTGACCCCGCTCAGAATCCCGAGTGCAGCAGAAATCAATAATTCGAACACGCAGACGGGAATGATCGGTTCACCGACCGGCGCTACGGGAACGGGTACGGTAGACTTAAACGATACTGGAGACAGAGGTGAATTCATGTCTTACACCATCGGCACGGACGGTACGATCGTCGGCATCACCAAGGATAGTAAGCCGTATACGCTGGGTAAGATTGCAGTAGCCAACGTGCAGAATCCGAATGGCCTGGAGCAGGATCAGGGTTACCTTTACACTGTCGGTCCGAACGCTGGAACGGTTGAAGCCGAGGAAGCAGGCTCGGATGCAGTTGGCAAAATCCTCAGCGGATATCTGGAAATGGCCAACGTTGACCTTGCGAATGAAATCGCTACGATGATTACGACACAGAGAGGATATCAGGCCAACACGAAGATGATTACCGTTACGGATGAAATGCTGGCAGAGCTGGTTAATATGAAGCGATAAAAAAGCAATCTGATGTAATGCAGGCAGAAGGCCGCCCGCAGGCGCGGGCGGCTCTGCCTGAAAAGGAGGAAACGGAAGTGGTTGAACTTACGAAGCTTAATGGAGAGCCTTTATTGATCAATGCATTGCAGATTGAGATGGTTGAATCAATACCGGAATCCAAGATTATCATGATGAACGGGACGTTTCATATTGTGATGGAATCCCGCGACGAGGTAAGGCGTAAGGTTATAGAATTTTTCCGTTCTTCATTTGTACAAAGTAAATTGGAGGCTTAGGATCAGAACATGGCGAAAGAGAAGAAATCAAAGGAAGACAAAGGAAAAGGCAAGGGCAAAAGCGGCGGTCTTGATATTACGACGATACTAGGCATCGTGTTCGGTTTTGCTGTTATCATAGTAGGCTGTTTGCTCAGCGGAAGCCTGATGAATATGTGGAGTGCATCCAGCGTATTCATCGTGCTCGGCGGCGTTGTCGGCGCAATCATTGCCAGCTATCCATTGAGCATGCTGAAGAAAATTCCGAAGCATTTGAAAATAAGCATTCAGGCCAATAAGTACGATCCCGGCCCGCTGATCGATTCTCTGATCGACTTTGCGCAAACAGCAAGAAAAAACGGCCTTCTGGCATTGGAAGAACAGGCAAACCAGCTAGAAGACCCCTTTTATAAGAGAAGCATAATGCTTGTAATAGACGCGGTGGAAGCCGAGACCGTGAAAGAAATTTTGGAAGCTGAAATCGAAAGCATGGCGGCCCGGCACGATGAGGAATCGGCTCTTTGGTTTACCGGTTCTTCCTGTGCGCCGGCATTCGGCATGATCGGGACGCTAGTTGGATTGATCAATATGCTGAAATCCATGAACCTGGACGAAGGCGGTTCTGACGCATTGGGGACAAATATGAGCGTAGCGCTGATTACAACGCTGTATGGATGTATCCTTGCAAACTTGTTTTTTAACCCGATCGGCAAAAAATTGGAACTGCGGAACAATGAAGAAATCCTGTACAGGCAGATCATTGTGGACGGCGTTCTCGGCATTCAGGCGGGAGATAACCCGAATTCCCTGAAAGAACGCCTCGTATCCTCGCTTGCGACCAAGCAGCAGGCCCTGCTTTTAGGCTTAGAAGGCGACGGCGACGGAAAGAAGAAAAAGAAAAAGAAGAAAGAAAAATAATGCGTAGGGGAAAGGAAGTGGCTGTATCATGAAGCGCAGAAAAAAATCCGGCGGCGGAGCCAACTGGATGGATACATACGGTGACATGGTTACCCTGCTCCTGTGCTTTTTCGTCCTCCTGTATAGTATTTCCACCATCGACCAGGTTAAGTGGGAGAATCTCGTAAGAAGCATGAACCCTAACGTGGACAATGTCAGCCAAGTCGTGCAGGATCAAGATATCGAACCGGGTGAAGAAACCGTGCCGGGGAGCATACAGTCCGATGAAGCATTTGACCAGCTTTACGAAGCGCTGTCAGAAGAAATGGAGAAAGCCGATGTCGCAGACCAGGTCACGATACACAAAGGAAAGGATTATCAGTTTATCACCTTCCGGGACAGCATTTTCTTCGATGGGGACAGTCCCGTGTTGCGGGATGAAGGCAAGGTGGTTCTCGATGGATTTGTGAGGGCGACAAAGCCTGCGGTTGAGGCCGATGTTGTCAAGGAGATCCACGTCATGGGGCATACCACGCAGGCGAACCCGGATGCTGCGGTAGACTTGCAGAAGGACAGGATCCTGTCGGCGGACCGTTCCGCTAACGTAGTCATATATTTGCAGAGCCTTAATTTGATGGACCCGGCGTTCATGATCCATGAGGGCTATGGGCAGTTCCATCCGATCGCAACCTTTGATACGGCGGAGGGGCGTGAGAAGAACAGGCGCGCAGAAATCCTGATTTTGCAAAACGGTGCGTCGCAAAAGAGCCTGTCAGAGTATTATGAAGAAATCTACGGCGCTGATGCAGTGCAGTAGTTTTAATAGAAAGGCATTTTAGATTATGGATATCAGAGGAGAAAGCATGGGAGGTGGTGGCTAAGATATGGCTGAAGTATTATCACAAAGTCAGATTGACGCATTACTGAATTCCATGCAGGGCAGCGGTTCCGATGGCGAACAGGAAGAAAAGCAGGCAGAAAAGAAGCCGGAATACAAGAAATACGACTTCTATAGCCCGAAGAAATTTACCAAAGACAAATTGAAAATGGTGCAGGGCATTTATGAAAATTATGCCAGAATCGTTTCTTCCAGGCTGAATGCGATCCTGCGGGTCAGCAGTGAAATCGAGGTACTGGCTGTAGAAGAACAGCGGTATTATGAGTTCAGCAACGGCCTTAGCGACAGCGATATTATCATGTTGTCTAACCTAAAGCTGCCTGATGAAGCAAAAAACCCGCCGATGATCGTTCATATCAATCAAATCCTCATGGTAAATATGATAGACAGAATGCTGGGAGGTTTGGGAAATGATATGGATATCGATGCATCGTATACCTATACGGACATTGAACTGAGTTTGTACCAGAGGGTTATGGATTACGTTTTGGGGGCGACCGGAGATGCTTGGAATAACTACATCAAGCTGTCCTTGGGCGAGACCAGGCTGGAAGAAAATCCGAGCCTTTTCCAGGATATCAGCTTAGATGAAACAGTCGTGATCGTTATGCTGAAAGTGCGGATGGATCAAGTCGATGGCTTGATCAGCGTATGCATACCGGGTAATTTGCTGGCGAACATTTTCTCGATCATAGACAAGCGGAAGAGTACGCAAAGCGAATACACACAGGATGCCGACCGGGCAAGGGCTGCGATCATGCAGAAGATCAAAGACTCCGCCCTTACGGTCAGTGCAGATTTGGGCGACGCAAAGGTCAGCTTGCGGGATGTATACGGCTTGAAAGTGGGCGATGTGCTTGACTTGAATAAACCGAAGAACACGCCTGTATCGGTATTTGTAGACGAAGAACCTTGGTTTACGGGTAACGTGGGGATTCATAAAAAGAGCGTTGCCATTAAGATACAGAAACGAATCGACTCCGAAGAGGATGAGGAAAACCAGCAGCCGGAAGATGCAGAAGCGTCGGATGTTGCTTCCGATCAAGCGGAGCAGGCTAATGAATGATAGAAAGTTAATCTAAAATAAAAAAAGAAAGAGGTAAAATCATGGCGAAGATATTAATTGTTGACGATGCGGCTTTCATGCGGATGATGGTGAAGGATACCCTGAACAAGGGCGGGTATGACGATGTAACGGAGGCGGTCGATGGTGCGGATGCGGTAGAAAAATTCAAGGAAATTTCACCGGACCTGGTTATCATGGATATTACGATGCCGAACAAGGATGGCCTGGAAGCATTGAAGGAAATTAAGGGAATTAACCCGTCGGCAAATGTTGTCATGTGTTCTGCAATGGGCCAGGAAAGCATGGTTATCGATGCGATTAAATCCGGTGCAAAGGACTTTATCGTAAAACCGTTTAAGCCTGACCGCGTCCTGAAAACAGTGAGCTCTATCGTAGGATAGGCGAAAGCACAGACTATAAGGAGGCATATTATGTCGTTTTTAAGTTCATTGAACATTAGCGCGTCAGGCATGACGGCACAGAGAATGAGACTGGATGTTGTTGCGGAAAATATTGCAAATATCGAAACGACGCGAACAGAATCAGGCGCCCCATATCGCAGGAAGATGGTAGTGCTTCAGGCAAAGAATAACTCTTTTCATGATGTATTGAGCACGACTATGGCAGGAAAATCCATTGGGACGAATGCTGGCGTAAGGGCGGCTGCCATCATAGACGATGAGACCGAGCTAAAGGCAGTTTACGATCCGGAGCATCCCGATGCAGACGAGAATGGATATGTCAGGATACCAAATATCGATATGATCAAGGAAATGACAGACAGCATGGCAGCGACCAGGGCATATGAGGCGAACATTACCGCATACAATGCGGTCAAGCTCATGGCACAAAAGGCTCTGGATGTTGGCAAGTAAGTATAGAACTGGAATGGAAGGGTAGTATTGTCACATGGCAAAGAATGGAACAAATAAGATCTCACCTATGGAAATAGATGCGATCGGCGAAATTATGAATATAAGCTTGGGCTCGTCGGCCACAGCGGCCTCGACTATGCTTAATGCCAGGGTGGATATCACGACGCCCATTGTGGAAATTAAGAGCATAGACGAGTTTGAGTTTTCCAATCTTGAACCTGCGGTCGGCGTGGAAATCACGTATGTGGAAGGCATTACCGGAAACAACGTGATGCTTCTGAAACGGTCAGACGTCAAAATCATCGTTGAACGGATGATGGGAATGGAAATCCCGGATGAAGAATTTGAACTCAACGAGATGAATTTAAGCGCTGTCTGCGAAATCATGAACCAGATGATGGGTTCGTCAGCGACAGCCCTGGCTGAATTATTGTCCAGGACGGTTAACATTTCCACACCGATTGCTTTTGAGGTTGACGATTCGGAAGACTTTAAAAACAAGTATTTTGCGGAACGCGAACCTATGGTGGTGATCCGGTTTAACCTGAAAATCGGAGATGAAATGGAAAGTGAGTTCCTTCACGTTATGCCGATTCCGCTTGCAAAAGAATTGGTATCCGGATTTTTCCCTGAAGGAACACTTCCTGAAGATGATAAAGCAGGAGCTGCCCCGGAAGCTGAAGCGGCGGCAGAGCCGGAGGCGGCGGCAACAGCCGGAGGCGGCGATGGAGGCGTCCTCGACCAGGATGCGATCAATAAACTGTTAGCAGGCGCAGGCGGCGGCCCGGAGAGCGGAGCTGCGCCGGAAACTGCTACAGCGGCAGAGCCGGAGACGGCAGCAACAGCCGGGGGCGGCGATGGAGGCGTCCTCGACCAGGATGCGATCAATAAATTGCTGGCGGAGGCAGGCGGCGCAGAGGCTGAAGTTGCGCCGGCAGCTCCAGCAGCGGCAGAGCCGGAGGCGGCGTCCTCTACCCCCTCCCCCACAGTGGCTGCTCCTGGGCCTGCAATGGCTTCTGCTCCAGCAGCAGCGGCAGCGGTTCCTGCTGCACCTGTACAGGCATCAGCTCCTGTAGCCGCCGTATCGATGGATACAGCAAGCGTTGCGATGATGCAGCAAATGATGGAGATGATGCGCCAGCAGATGGAGCTGCAGCAGCAGGAACTGGAACAGCTCAAGAATATGCACAAAACAGCGGCTGCCCCGAAGCAGATCAAGGTAGGGACGATGCCGCAGCATAATTTGACGGAAAGCGACGGGAGCGCAGACCCAGATGCTAACTTGGATCTGATCATGGGCGTTCCGCTCGATGTTTCGGTCGAGATCGGCAGGACCAAGACGCTCGTAAAGGATATTTTAGAATTTAACAAAGGCTCCCTGATCGTGCTGAATAAGCTAGCCGGCGAACAGGTGGATGTCTTCGTAAACGGGCAGTGCATCGCCAAGGGCGACGTCGTTGTTGTCGAAGACAATTTCGGCGTGAGGATTACGGAGATTATCCAGGAAGAACTGGAAGTAGAAGCATAGGTGAGCTTATGATGAGAGGAATGCTGACAGCAATCGGTACGCTGATCATCGTTATTGCGATACTGTACCTTGCTTATATAGCAACGAAATATATCGGAAAAGGGGTGGGGCTAAAAACCCGCTCCGGCTGTATGCAGATCAAAGACCAGCTTATCTTGGGAAAAGATCGCAGTGCAGCCATTGTCCAAATAGGCACGCGCTTTTTCCTGATTGGGATCGCAGGCACGCAAATTTCTTTTTTGTCCGAACTGGATGAGGATGATTTGATCCCGTTGGCGCCTATCGAAAATAAGGAAAAACCAACGATAGACTTTAAGGACATTTTGGACAAGATGGGAAGAGGAAAGAAGAACAATGGATAACGCTTTGGTTAACATAAATGGGAATAGCGTTCCAACGTTAGAAATATTGATGATGCTGACGGTAGTCATGCTACTGCCGTCTATCGTGATAATGATGACCTCTTTTGTGAGAATTATCATTATCTTGTCTTTTACGCGGCAGGCCTTGGGAATCCAGGCAACGCCCCCGAATATGGTGCTAATCGGAATCGCTTTGTTCCTGACGCTGTTTATCATGCGCCCTGTGGTGGATGATATCAATGAAAATGCGTATCAGCCGTACATTGCAGGGACGGTTACGCAGGAAGAGGCTTTGGACAGGGCGGAAGTCCCGATCAAACAGTTTATGCTGCGGCAGACGGAAACGAGTTCGGTAAACCTCTATACGAAATTGGCGGATGTAGAGAAACCTGAAAATATCGAAGAACTGCCGCTTTCCATCGTAGTTCCGTCATTCATGACAAGCGAACTAAAAAGAGGGTTTATGGCGGGATTTCTGATATTCATTCCATTTTTGCTGATTGATATCATCGTTGCCAGCGTGCTCATGTCCATGGGTATGATCATGCTGCCGCCAGCGACGATTGCGCTGCCATTTAAGTTATTGCTCTTTGTGACGGTAAACGGTTGGGAGCTTTTATTCCAGGCAATCGTCAACAGCTTTAATTTCTGACGGAAAGGGAGTGGTTAGCTGATGATGACAGCAGGCGAGGTACAGGACCTGATGTACGACCTGTTCCTGATGGCCGTGCAGCTAGGCGGGCCGATTCTCATTACCAGCATGATGGTAGGCGTATTGGTATCGATCATACAGGCGGCGACACAGATACATGAGCAGACGCTGACCTTTGTGCCGAAGCTCATTATCATAGCCCTCGTCCTATTGATAACCGGCAACACGATGCTGGCGAATTTACAAGATTTTGCGACGCGGATTTTTGTATTGATAGCGGGATAAGGAGTGGAATATGCTTATAGCAGGGACACAGGAATTTATGCTGTTTTCCTTGGTCTTGATGCGGATGAGCGGGTTTATTTTCCTGAATCCCATTCTGGGGAGAAGAAATATTCCGGCTATGGCCAAGACGGGAATGGCGCTGGTCTTGGCATTACTGATTACTCCGCTGGAAACAGGAGCGATTCCCGATTTGGGAACGCCTATCGAATACGGATTCCTGTTAATCAAGGAGTTTGCAATCGGATTCCTTTTAGGCATGGTTATGCACCTGTTCGCATTTGTCGTTACGTATGCGGGCAGTATCATAGATTTTCAGATGGCGCTGGGCATGGCCAGCATATATGATGCGCAGAGCGGCATTCAGGTAGCATTGACAGGAAATATATTAAACATATATTTCATGTTGTTGTTTTTTGCGGTAGACGGGCATTTGGCCCTGATGGAGATCCTGGTAACGTCTGCGGATATTGCGCCTTACGGCACGATCGCCTTCGGTCCTGAGGCGGCACAGGCCATTTTGGACATATTTTGGGACTGCGTGGTTTTGGCAGTAAAGCTGGCTCTTCCGATCGTCGGAACGGTGCTTTTGCTGGATGCCGGCGTAGGAATTTTGATGAAGATTATTCCACAGATTAATCTGTTTATTGTAGATATTCCGTTAAAGATTATGCTGGGTTTCATCATGCTGATGTTTATGACTGCGATTATCGGAGGGTATATCGGCGACTTGATCGACGATATGCTGGATGCGGCACAGTATGTATTGCAGAAGATATAAATTGCGTACCGGATAAAAGGAGAGTGAGACCTGTTGGCAGATAGTGGTACCGGCGAAAAAACTGAAAAAGCGACCCCCAAAAAACGGCGTGACGAGAGAAGAAAAGGTAATATCTTTACCAGTAAAGATGTCGTTAGCGTAGTTTTTGTGTTCGGTGCGTTTTGCTCCATGCGGTTACTGTTTCCGGGAATTGCCAACAATGCCAGCGCTTTTATGGTCAGCATGGTGGAAGGAATATCCAATCCTGTTTCTTTATCGCTGGGAAACCTCAAGCTGCTTGGGTATGATTTTGTCCTCACTGCGGCAAAATGCCTCCTCCCGCTTCTACTGATTTGCGTATTGCTGGGATCGCTGGCTACTGCAGTACAGACGAAATTTCTCTTTACGATGAAACCGTTAAAGCCGAAGTTCAGCAAGCTCAGCCCGATCAAGGGAATTAAAAAGCTGTTTTCTTTGAAAAATACGGTGGAAGTAATAAAAGGCATTTTGAAGGTCATCATCATGGGGATTATCCTGTATTTGGTCTTCAAGAGCAATATCGTCAGCCTGGTGCGGATGCTAGACATGGACGTGAAGATGTCCCTGTCGCATATCCTGCTTTCCATTTTCGGGCTGGTGTTGAAGCTTTGCATGGTGTTTGTGTTCATCGCTTTTTTCGATTGGATGTACCAACGCTGGGAATACGAACGCAGCATCAAGATGTCGAAGCAGGACATTAAAGAGGAACATAAGCAAACGGAAGGAAACCCCCAGATCAAGGGAAAAATCAAGGAGATGCAGCGTAAGCGGTCAAGGATGAGGATGATGCAGGCCATTGAGAAGGCGGATGTCATTATCAAGAATCCAACCCACTTTGCGGTAGCGCTGCGGTATGACATGGATATAGATAGTGCGCCCGTGGTTCTTGCCAAAGGGCAGGACGAGGTAGCCAAACGCATCATTGCCGAGGGCCAGCGGCATGGACTTACGATCATAGAAAACAAAGCGCTTGCCCGTGCGATTTATGCGACAACGGAAATCAACCAGGAAATTTCGGTAGACTATTACAGCGCTGTTGCGGAAGTCCTGGTATATGTATATAAGCTAAACAAGAAAGTTGGAATTAGTGCATGAAAAAAATCGTAGATAATGCGGTGGCACTGTTTGTAATTGTCATCGTTTTACTGTTGATAATACCATTAAATCCATTCCTGCTGGATGTGATGATTCTTTTGAATATTTCCATTTCGATGATCGTGATCCTGATCAGCATGAATATCAGAGAACCATTGCAGCTTTCGGTTTTTCCTTCGTTGCTTTTGATTACGACCTTGTTTCGTATCGGAATCAACGTATCTTCGACGAGGAATATCCTTCTCAATTCCGGCCAGGCGGGAAATGTGATTGCTTCCTTTGGGACATTCGTATTGCAGGGGAATGTAATCGTAGGATTTATCATATTTATCATTATCATGCTGGTGCAGTTCATCGTCATCACGAAAGGCGCAGAACGTGTTTCTGAGGTTGCGGCCAGGTTTACTTTGGACGCAATGCCTGGTAAGCAGATGGCCATCGACGCAGATTTGAGCACAGGCCTTATCACGGAGGATGAAGCCAGGGAACGCCGTGACAAGATTCAGCGGGAAGCTGACTTTTATGGGGCGATGGATGGTGCGACCAAAATCGTAAAAGGTGATGCGATCATGTCCCTCGTCATTACTGCGGTTAACCTTCTCGGAGGATGCGCGATCGGGATGCTGATGGGCGGCATGGATTTGTCGTCGGTGCTCAGCGTGTATTCCATTGCGACGGTAGGCGACGGACTCGTTTCACAGATACCGGCCCTTTTGATTTCCACGGCGACGGGCATGATGGTAACGAGGGCCGTATCGGATGGCAGCCTCAATGAGGATGTGTCCAGGCAATTCCTGGCACAGCCAAAGGCCATTGTAATGACTGGTTTCGTGCTTCTGGTACTGTTCTTCGTGCCGGGAATGCCGAAGCTTCAGATTGCCGTATTAGCGCTGTTCCTGATTCTCGGAGGGCTGTACCTCATGCGGAAGATGCAGGCGGAAACAGAAGAACTTGAAACAGGGCTTGCGGCGGATATGGGGCAACAGGAGCAGCCCCTGACTGAAGAAGAATATTATAAGGATATCAACAATGTTTATTCCCTAATCGGTGTTGAACCGATCGAAATGGAGTTTGGATACAGCCTGATTCCGCTGGTGGATGAATCCAGCGGCGGCAAGATGCTCAACAGGATCGTCATTTTCAGGCGTCAGTATGCACAGGAAATGGGCTTGGTAATCCCGTCGGTACGCCTTAGAGACAGCTCCAGCCTGAATGCGAATCAATATGTAATTAAGGTAAAGGGCGAGGAGGTTGCCAGGGGCGAAATCCTGGTAGACCATTACCTGGCCTTAGAACCTGTCGAGCCGACGGCGGAGGTAGACGGCATAGAGACGGTAGAGCCGGCATATGGTATCCCGAGCAAGTGGATTTTGCCGGAAAACAAGGAACTGGCGGAAATTTACGGATATACGGTTATCGACCCGCTTTCCGTTATGCTGACGCATTTGTCAGAAACGATCAAGCAGCATGCGTATGAGCTTTTAAGCCGCCAGGAGGTGGTGCAGCTCGTGGAGAGCCTCAAGCGGACGTCGCCGGAGCTGGTGGAGGAAAGTATCCCGAATATCGTAACCTACGGAAACCTGCAAAAGATCCTCATGAGCCTTTTGAAGGAAGGTATTCCGATCAAGGACATGGAGACGATCCTGGAAGTCATTTCGGACAATGCAGTAAAAGGAAGCGATATTACCATGGTGATCGAGCAGGTTCGCATGGCGCTCAAGCGTACTATTACGAGAAAGTTTGCCGTTGGCGGGCAGATGCGCGTGCTTACGCTGGATGCGGAGCTTGAGAAGCAGATGGTGGAAAGCATGGCCAAGAGCGAGCAGGGCGCATATCTGGCGCTTAGTCCGGATATTATGCAGCGGGTGATCACGCAGATCGGGGAAGAACTGAAGAAATTTAATGAGCTTGCACAGGATCCGGTGATTCTGACAAGCCAGGTGATCCGCATATATATCTATAGGATGTTGGAACCTTTTTATCCGAATATCTACGTGCTTTCGTTCAATGAGATTTCCAGCAATATCCAGATACAGGCAGTAGGAAATATCAGTTAGTTCAGAAACAAAGCGAGGGGCGACATGGAATTGCAGGCATACAGGCAGTTTGCCGACAAATCGAATGAAGAGCTTCTTGAGCAGTACGGAAAGACCGGCCAGCTTGAAATTAAACAGGAGCTGGCACTTCGGTATTTGTATGTGGTCAAAAGCGCGGCAATTCGCATGAGAGATGTATATCTGAGCTTTGCGCAGATGGAGGATATCATTAATGAGGGTGTTCTCGTCTTGATGAGCACCATTGACAAGTTCGACCCGAAGATGAACGTGAAGTTTGAAACTTATGTTTCAAAACGGATTCGCGGCATGATCATCGATTTGGCGAGAAAGCAGGATTGGATTCCGCGCAGCACAAGAA
>CAJUEB010000032.1 GCA_910585135.1 uncultured Eubacteriales bacterium | reverse complement strand
CCTGGATATCATCTGCAGTTTCAATATCATATTCTTCGATCAGTGCTGCAATGATGTTCTTCTTGTTTTCGTTTAGGGGTTTTACTTTGTAAACTTCTTTTTTCTTTGCCATTTAAATAGCCTCCTATGATTATTTGATTTTACCATAGAAGGCTACATTTCTTTTCTTATTTACAGACTTTTCTTCACAGTCTCCTTTGAAACGCTCTCATTCAATCTCAGAAAAAGATATATAGGAACAGCTCCGAAAGGACGAGTTTGTCAACAGATCCAACTTGGCACAGTCTCCCCTGCTCCTGCAAGCATTGCAGAAGGCAAATGTTCAGTGGACATTTGCGGGCTCTGCCTCGGGGAAGTTTATTTGTTTGCAAACCTACCGATCACATCTTCCCAAACAGATCCTTACCCACAAATATCCCTTACTTTCTCTAAAAACAACTCGGCTGCTTTGGAAAATTGCTGTTCTTTTCTCCAGATGAGACGCATAGGTGATGTGATTGTGGGCTCGATTGGCCGAAAACACACAATGCTTTCTGCGCCGGTGTTCACTAGTTTGTCAAAGCCAAGCGCATAGCCCACGCCTTCCCGTACTAATATGGAGGCGTTAAAGATTAAATCATACGTAGCAACGATGTTTAGCCGGTCATAGTTTTTTTGTAGCCACTCCGGCATTTCGTTGGTTACTCCCTGTCTGGAGACGATCAACGGAATGCCAATCAGATTTTCGATAGGGATTTTTGCTTTGGATACCATTGGGCTATCTTTACGCATGATAAGTCCCCATGTATCTTTGATGGGTAAATCTAAATACGAATACTTCGATAGGTCAATATTCTGCACAACGACGGCGAGATCTAAAAGCCCCTTGTCCAGCCGCTCACAGACAGTTTCTGCATTTCCGCTGTACATATGAAAGTGAAGATTATCCTGCTTTGCTTGGAGCTTTTTCGCAGCTTTCGCCAGTAGGGTAATTCCTTCGGATTCGGCACAGCCGATGTAAATGTCCCCGCCGTTAAACTCGTTCATGGAAGCAAATTCTGATGTAGTCAAGTCCACCATTTCCAGAATATCCAATGCCCGTTTATAAAGAATCTCACCTTCTGGGGTCAGATGAATATTGTAGTTCCCTCGGATAAACAGCTTTTGACCCAGTTCTTCTTCCAGCTCTTTGATTTGTTTCGATAATGTGGGCTGTGTAACGTGAAGTTTGCGCGATGCACCTGTCATGCTTCTTTCTTTTGCCGCTTCCACAAAATATCGCAATACACGAATTTCCATAACGAACACCTCCTGTCCTTATGCCATCACTATACCATGCAGTGATATTCCTTTCAAGAATAACTAATTATGAAATATAGCAATTTGATATTAATGGGCTTGCGGCGTATAATAGCAACAAAAGCATTAGAGGAGGCAAAGAAATTGAAACGAAGCGATTTTTTCATGCATATGGACAATGGGAAGGAAATAATTGCCGGCTCGGAGATGCACCAGTATATGTGCCTGTTATCTCAAGAAGCGATCCGGCTGACAACAGAATTGAACAACAGTTATCATACCAGTGAAGAAATTGTTTCTCTGATGAGCAGGATTACTGGTCAGCAGATAGATGATAGCTTTTCTTTGTTCCCGCCGTTTTATACAGATTGCGGGAAGAATTTAAAAATCGGAAAAAATGTTTTCTTTAACTCCGGTGTCAAGATTCAGGACCAGGGTGGCGTGACCATTGGAGATGGCACTTTGCTTGGACATAATGTGGTACTTGCGACGTTGGATCATCGTCTTGATCCCAAGTATCGAGGCAATCTGATCCCAGCTCCCATTCACATTGGCAAAAATGTTTGGATAGGAGCAAACGCTACAGTATGCAAAGGCGTAATGATTGGTGATGGCGCAGTAATTGCCGCAGGAGCCGTTGTGACGACGGATGTTCCGGCGAATACTATTTATGGTGGTGTTCCGGCAAGAGAAATCAAGAAAGTTCACACTGTTTTCTCAGATTCAGAGTGGAATCCATCGAACTGATGCCATTGATATTCCGGTAACATCAAAAAATCGATATTGCCTACATAATTAAGAAAGAGGTGCTTCATCATGTGTAAAAAAGTTTTGATTATTTCTACCAGTCTTCGCAAAGGCAGTAACTCCGATGTACTGGCAGAGGAATTTGCAAAAGGTGCAAGAGCCGCAGGCCATGAAGTCGAAAAAATCAGCCTCATCGATAAAGAAATCCAGTTTTGCTGTGGTTGTCTGGCTTGCCAGAAAAAGAAACGTTGTGTGATTCACGATGATGCGGATATCATTGTGCAGGAAAAAATGCTTCGTGCAGAGGTGCTGGTGTTCGCTACCCCGATTTATTACTATGAGATGTGCGGGCAAATGAAAACGCTGTTGGATCGTGCCAATCCGCTATACCCTTCTGATTACGCTTTCCGCGATGTCTATTTCATTGCAACAGCCGCTGAAAACAGCGATGAAGTTTGGTCTCGTGCTGCAAGCGGTTTGGAGGGGTGGATCGCTTGTTTCCCGAAGGCACATCTTTCTGGCGTTATTTTTGGTGGCAACGCGACTGATATTGGAACGATTCAGGGCAGTTCTGCGATGAAAACAGCTTTTGATACTGGAAAGGCTGTTCGGTGAAAACACAAGGGGCTGCACATGAAAGGGGGCAGATTGATGAAAAAAGTTACATTCGTTGTTCTATTCGTTTTGCTAGCCATATCAATAGTGGCTTGCGGCTCTGATCACAGTACGGATGCACAAAGCGCGGCTGAAGCGGATCTTTCTTCTGCCCGATCGGAAGGACCTGGAAAAGAAACAGAACACTCTAAATCCGAGATTAAAGAACAGGAGTCAGGAATCGGAATAAAGGAGAACAAATCTATGAAAATCCAGATTGCGGTTGGTGATGCGGTTCTGACTGCCACGCCGGAAAACAATCCTTCTGCTGAAGCGTTCCTTGCATTATTGCAGGAGCAGCCGATCACGGTAGAAATGTCTGATTATGCTGGGATGGAGAAGGTCGGCTCTTTGGGAACCAGCTTGACCAGAAGTGACAGCCAAATCAGCGTAGGCGCTGGGGATGTGGTTCTCTACCAGGGGAATCAGATTACCATCTATTACGGAACGAATTCATGGAATTTCACAAAGCTAGCACATATTGATGGCGCAACGAAAGAAAATTTGTTAGACGTGTTGGGTGATGGAAATGCCTCTGTGGTATTTTCGATTGACAGGGACAGTCGGTGAAAAGTATTGATCATGAAGGATAGCATGCTTTCGTCTCTGCCATGAGGTCATAACTTACTGATATTCTAATTAGCATATAAATAGGGGGAATTATACGAAAAAGCATTATCTATATTATCATTTTAGATAATCGTGTTGTGTTTATCTGTGTGTCCATGCAATGTTGCAGGTATTTCCAATTGGATATGGAATGATAGTTTTGTTGCGGGAGAAGGAAAGTATAAAACAAGCAGTAATTGAGAAAAATTTTGTTATCCTAAAAACGAGCGCTGAATGCGCTGGTGCATTCAGCGAAGAAGGGGGATATAAATGACATATCTATTGCTGCTGCTCGGATTTGTTTTACTGGTAAAAGGCGCTGATTATTTTGTTTCGGGCAGCTCTGCCATAGCCGGGTATTTTCACATCCCTGTATTTATCATCGGGCTTACCGTCGTGGCACTCGGAACGAGCCTCCCGGAAGCGGCAATCAGCGTAACTGCTGCGCTGCGGGGGGCGAATGGCATTACGATCGGAAATGCCCTGGGGTCTAATTTATTTAATCTTTTAGTGGTGCTGGGTGCGGCTTCTGTGATAAAAACTTGCCCTGTTTCCAAAAGCACCCTGCGCTTTGAATATCCTTTGTCGATTTTTGCCGCCGGGCTTATTCTGTTGCTTTGCGTAAGCCGCAAGACTTCTGGTTTTGTCCTTTCCAGGCTGGATGGGCTTGTACTGTTAGCTGTCCTGGCCGTTTTTCTCGTTACGACAGTGCGGCGGGCGCTTGCGGAGCGGCAGGGGCGCAGAGGTGGCGGCGAAAATAAAGGTACAGGAGCAGATCGATCCGTAGCGTGTTCGCAGAAGATTGAAGCGGATGCGGCAAGGTCAAAGCACGGATTGAATGAGGCGGTGGAGTATTCTTCAGAGTTTTCGGTGGACGGAATGCCGGGGTGTGGGCGCGAAGCGGATGAAGCCGCAAGGAGCGGGCGTGAGTGCGAAGCAGACGAAGCCGTAAGACGCGAGTGCGGAAAAGATGAAGCCGCAAGGCGCGGGAATGAGACGGGGCAGGATTCGCAAGCACCGCAGGCGGTTTCTTTGCCAAAGGGCATCCTTTTTACGATCGCAGGTGCAGTGGCGATTATTTTCGGTGGTGACATCGTCGTTGATTCCGCTACGGCAATTGCGGAAGCCTTTGGCATCGACGAAACGCTGATCGGGCTTACCGTCGTGGCTTTCGGCACTTCCCTGCCTGAACTGGTGACGAGCATCGTGGCTGCGGCAAAAGGGGAGACGGATATCGCGGTGGGGAATGTCATCGGCTCGAATCTGTTTAATCTATTGATGGTTCTGGGGTTGTCAGTCTCCATTCACCCGATCCAGGTATCCTTGTTTGCAGTTTATGATTTGTCTATCCTGATTCTTGCAAGCGTTATCGTTTTAATTCCGCTGGCAAGAAAGCAGGCGTTGACGCGGGGATGGGGGATTCTGCTGCTGGTGCTTTATGGTGTATATTTGGCGTATATTATCATGCGGACAATGTAAATGGCATGGTGCAGGCATGGCCAATGCGCACCAGCCTTGCTACCGTATCATGAATATCCTGTTTGGTTGTTTCTGGATTGATGGTACACATTCGCAGCACCGTTTTTCCCAGAAGCTGAGTGGTAAAGACCTGTGCAAACCCGCTTTCGTTTATTTTTTTGGAAATATCTTGGTTTAGCTGGTTTAAAGCGTTTTCTGGCATTGCTTGGTCAGGCGCATAGCGAAAATTTACAATTCCGAGCTGCGCTGGCGAACTGATTTCCCAGCCAGGACTTTTGCGGATGATGTCTTCTGCCAGCTTTGCCATGGCGCATCCATGATCGATCACATGACCCATTTTTTCACTTCCCATTGCTTGGAGCGTGAGCCATAATTTAAGGCTTCTTGCAGGGCGTGTCAGTTCCGGCCCAAGATCCCAGAATTCGGCGCATCCTTCCGTGTTTTCGGCATCCTTTAGATACTCCGGGTGGGCAGCAAAGCTGCAAACCAGGTTTTCTTGGTTTCGTATGAGGACAACACTACAACTATAGGTTTGCAGCATCCACTTGTGTGCATCCCAGCTTATGCTATCCGACAATTCGATTCTGGCTAGCTTTTTTCGTTGCTGTTTTGACAACAGGGCAGACGCCCCGAACGCCCCATCGACGTGCAGCCACATATTATGCTTGTGGCAGAGGGCAGCAATATCCGCGATGGGATCGATGCTTCCTGTATTCGTCGTTCCGGCGGAGGCAATGACGGCAAATGGTTTTTTGCCGCGCTTTATATCGTCCGTAATAGCAGCCTGCAAAGCGGACAAATCCATGCGAAATGAACGGCCCGTCGGGATCGTGTGGATTTGATCTTTGCAAAACCCAATGATGTGGAGCGCCTTGGCAATGGAAGAGTGCGTTTGGTTCGAAATGTAGATGGTCGCGTCCTTACATTCTTCGGATGCCAGCTTCGCATCCCTTGCCGCAGTTAGCGCTGTGAGGTTTGCAATCGAGCCGCCGGAAACGAACAGCCCTCCGCTTTCTTCGGGATAACCAGCCAAGCCGCACATCCAGCGGATCAGCTTTTTTTCGATCAGGGCGGCAACAGGCGCATTGACTTGACAACCCGCGTGGGGATTGTATGCGCTTGTCATCACATCTCCCATCCAGGACAGCAGAGATGCTGTGGAGGGAATGCAGGAAAAACTGCGTGGATGTTGTGCAAAAAGCGTGCTTGCATAAATATCTTGGAGCATTTCTCTGAAAACTTCCGATAACGGTCTTTCTTGGTTTGGAATGGGCAGCTTTTCCAAATAAGCCAGGGTTTTCTGGTCAGCCGGACAGCCAACGGGGCGCATCGGCAGTGTATCATAAAGGTTGATCGTTTGTTCTATGAAATCTTTCATCAGATCACTGATCTGCTTGCTTTGTTCCTCTGTTATTGTTTGCATTCTCATTGCCTCCTCATTACCATCTTGACTTCTTCTCATAATAATGCTAGCATAAGGCATGATATTTGTAAAATTAATAGATTTGATAAATATATTCAAAAAAATTGAAGATAAATCCATGAGAAGCAACGGCGGGCGGTTTTGCAAGATGCAGGCATATCAGATTGGAGGAACTGGCTAGCAGAATTTTTTGGATTGCAGGCTTTGGCAGGATGCAGATGCAGACGAGCCGTTTGCAGGGCGTTTGCAGGAAGTGACAGAGGAAATTTTATGGAAATCAGGAATCTTATTACGTTTGTGCGCATTGCGGAGCTTCAGAGCTTTTCGAAATCTGCCGGGCAGCTTGGGTATTCACAATCCGCTGTTACGATGCAGATCAAGCAGATGGAAGAAGAACTGCAAACACAACTCTTTGAACGAATTGGCAAGAAAGTAAAATTGACGCAGGCAGGAGAGCGTTTGTTGCCGTATGCCCTGGAAGTTTTGGATTCTCTGAAGAAGGTGGAGAATATCGCAAAAGAGCCGGAAGCAATTTCGGGGACGCTCGTGATTGGAACGTGCGAATCTTATGTGAGCAGTATTTTGCCGCCTGTCGTTATGGAATTCAGCGAGATTTGTCCATGTGTGGAGCTTCGCACACGCACTGCGCTTGTTTCGGATTTGATTCATATGCTGCGGCAAAATGATGTCGATCTTTTGTATTTTTTAGATCAAAAGCTTTACTTTCCAGAGTGGGTAAAAGTTTGCGAATATCCTGAAAATATATTTTTTGTTGCTTCTGCCCAGTCCGTATTAGCGGGGAAAAAGCATATTCCGGTCGAACGCTTACTGCAAGAGCCGTTGTGCCTGACTGAAAAGGGAATTAGCTATCGCTATGCCATCGAACAATCCTTGGCGGCAAAGGGATATGAACTGCACCCATTTTGGGAGGTGGGAAATACGGATGTGATTACGCGTTTTTTGTTGCAGAATAAGGGGATTTCATTTTTGCCCGAATACGTTGTGCGTGATTATTTGGAGGATGGCCGCCTTGTTATCCTGGATACGGAATGCGAGGAGACCGTGATGTGGAGCCAGCTCGTATATCATCGGAATAAATATGTAACGCCGCAGATGGGAGTTTTTCTGGAACTGCTGCAAAAACAGATCAGATCTGGTGTAACGCATCCATTGTAATCCTATCGGTATTTTTCAAACAATGCCAGCGGGCATATGGATAATTGCCTCCATAAGTGATATACTTATGTTGAGTTTTGTATCATAGACCGGAAGACACAGCAGCAGAAAACAGAACGCTTAAAGGAGGGAGATTATGAACTTAGTATTAAAAAGCACTTGTATTTATGACAGCGTGACCGACAAGCCTTTTGCAGGATACATCGAGGTGGAAAACGAGAAAATCAAAGCGGTGGTAAAGGGCGACACAGACAAATACAGCGATACTGCGAAATACAATGTTATCGACTGCGGGGATAGGACCGTAACAGCAGGGCTTTGCGACGGGCATATCCATTTGTTCCTGGGTTCGCTCCATACGGCGACGGTGGATTTATACGATTCGACGACAGAAGACGAGGCTGCAAAGTGGATGTACGATTTCTACAAGGACCGTGACGATGAATGGCTGCTTGGATTCAGATGGTCGCATTATAGATGGCCAAATGAAAAGCTGCCGACGAAAACCAGCCTTGACAAATATTTTCCTGACCGCCCGGTGATCGCCTTCAACGATGAGCTTCATGCCGTGTGGGTAAACAGCAAGACAATGGAACTATGCGGGATCACGAAGGATACGCCAGATCCAGCAGGCGGCACGATGGAACGGGATGCGAACGGCGAGCCGACCGGATTTTTCCTGGAACAGCCCGCGATGGCGATGGTTACGGAAAAAGCGCTGGACGTATCGCCTGAAAAGGAAGAAGAACTGATCAAGGGCTTTATCAAGAAGGCACAGAGCAAGGGCGTTACTTCGGTAGGGGCTGTGCAGGTGCTGAAGATCATGAAAAATGAAGCATGCCGCCGCCTGGAAGAAAAAGGCGAGCTGAAAGTAAGGGTGTTCTTTGCACCGCATATCGAAATGGATACGCAGGATGCAATCAAGCTCAAAGAAGAATATCATTCCGACAAACTGAAATTTATCGGCCTTAAGGGTTTCGCAGATGGAACGCCGCTGGGGTATACGGGTTATATGGTAGAGCCGTATATTGACCGTCCGGGCTTTCGTTCTGAGCCGCTTCTTGACCCTGAATGGCTTCGTGAAAAGAGCATGGAATGCTATAAAAATGATATCGGCCTCAGGATTCATGCTTGTGGTGACGGTGCGGTAAGGCTGGCCCTGGATGCATACGAAGCAGCCCGAAAGGAATATGGCGACAAGGATGTGAGGAATACGATCGAGCATATCGAGGTTTTACATAAGGATGATGTGAAACGGTTTGCCCAGACGCATACCATCGCCAGTATACAGCCGACCCATATCCTGATGGAGTCGCTGGAAAAGCACCCGGTGTTCGAGATGCTGGACGCAGAGAGGATCAAGCTGGCATGGCCGGGCAAGACGCTGGTAAAGAACGGTGCGCCGGTTGCGTTCGGTACGGATTATCCGATCGTGGATCTCGATCCTGTGGATACGCTGTACAGGGCCGTGAAGCGACGCATGGAGGATGACAGGCCAGAGGACGGCTGGAATCCGCAGGAAAAGTTCACCTTGGCGGAAGCGATCACGCACTCCACGCTGGGACCTGCTTATATGTTTGGCATGGAGGATAAGATCGGAAGCCTCGAAGCCGGGAAGCTGGCGGATATCAATGTCTTCAACAAGAATGTGTTCGAGAGTGAAGATGATATTCCATCGGTGAAGACAGAACTGACTGTATTTAATGGGGAAATCGTTTATAATGAGATGTAAACTGTGCGCTGTAGCTCTGTAGTTTTGCGGGACTGGGCGGCTGGGAAAAATGGGGAAGATAAAACTGTATTGATAGACACGATGGCGCGAATCGCCGCCACCGTGGAATACAGATTTGATGATCTTTCAGCAGTCCAGGGCTATGGCTTTAGGGAGGCAGGAATACAGATAAAAAACCGAAGCCTCGGGAAACCGGGCTTCGGTTTTTTGCGGCATAATGGATCTGCCGGACATGTTGTAAATCCGTGGAAAAAATCCACAAGATGAAATACAACGCCGGACAGAGAAAAGTTCATCATGAAATGGACTTTCAAAGAAGCTGTTAGGCCGTGCATAGGAATGCTAATTGGCTGCACAGGCGGTGCAAGTGTTTGTTTGCTGTCCGGGTTATTTTAACGATTCATATGCTTTTTCTGTGACTGGTTCGAGCCATTCATTCGAACAATTTTCCCCTGGCACTTCTACTGCGAGATGGGAAAACCAGCTATTTGGTGCTGCGCCGTGCCAGTGCTTTACACCTGGCTCAATGTTGATGCAATCACCTGGCTTCATCTCGATGGCATTCTTGCCCCATTCCTGGTAGTACCCGCGGCCGGCGACACAAACCAGAATCTGTCCGCCGCCCTGATCGGCATGGTGAGTATGCCAGTTGTTACGGCAGCCTGGCTCAAAAGTCACATTGAATATTCCCACCTGTGATGTGGAAAGCGGAGCAAGAAAACTTTTCCCCGAAAAATACTGTGCAAAACCATCGTTTGGTGCACCGATCGGAAATACCATAGATTTGGCGTGCGCCCGCATTTCCTGATTTTCATAAGGGAAATCTCCCTCGCCAATCTCCCATATCTCCTTTGCCAGGTTAAATACTGCCCATCCTTTTGGCCAGCCTGTGTAAAAGGCGGTATGCGCGATAATTGCGGCAATTTCCTTCTGCGTTACACCGTGATTTTTTGCATTTTGAAGGTGAAAATTCAGTGAAGAATCTGTAATCCCCGATGACATCAATGCGACGACGGTGATAATGCTTCTTGTCTTGGTGTCGATGTCCTGATTGTTCCAGTTTTCGCCGAAGAGAATATCATCGTTGTAATGTGCGAATTGTGGAGAAAATTCCCCTAACGCTTCCCTTCCTGCTGTTTGAACGATTTTTTCTGCCATGTTCGTAACCTCCTTTATATAGTAATTTATAGGTGATCCTTCCTTCCAATAATCTGAGGGCAACTCTTTTTTGATGTGTCTGGAATGAATGCCGTGATTTTGGGCATTGTTCTTGTCATTTTGTTATGTTTGCCATTCCAGAGGTTCGGATCATTATTTCAGAGCATCGGTTCATTGCTCTCATACGTCGATCCACTTTGCCTGGTTTCGATCCATTCTCTTATATCTGCTGCCGTTGCGTCGTTTAACCGCTTCCCGTCGGCAATATTGATGTCAGGATACGAGCTTTTCAGATCCTGGATGCTCTGTTCAATGCCGCTGCCGCCGGAAGTGCAGAAGGTATAGATGGTCGCATTGCTGAGGTCATAATTTTCCAAAAAAGTCTGAATGATGCGGGGAGCTGTTCCATGCCAAATAGGATAACCAAGATAAATCACTTCGTATTCCGCCACTTTGCTTAAATCATTTTCGATAGCTGGTCTTGCGGCTGCATTATCCATTTCCCGGTTTGCCCTGCAATTATCATCAGTGTAGTTCAGATCCTCTGATGTGTATGTTTCTTGCGATACGATTTCAAAGAGATCCGCATCGGTTTGCTCCGCAATCAGGTTTGCAGCTTCAGCCGTTGTTCCTGTCGCGGAGAAGAAAACGACCGCAGTTTTTGCTGAATCGTTTTGTCCTGATTGTTCCGCTTCTGTCTGGCCGGCCGCATCATTTCTACTGTTTTCGCTGGTCGTGCAGGCTGAAAGGGAAAAAACGAATACAACCATCAGTAATAGTCCGAGTATTCTTTTTCGCATTGTACGTTACCTCCAAGGGCAGGAAAACTGCACGTTTCCTGTCATTCATTTTGATTGTTGGATACCATCGGCGTAGCCGATGAATCATTGTTTATATTGTAAAATATTTTGAAAGCTTTGATCGTGATTCTTTGTTTGTAACGGTGGGAGGATTGCCTAGGGCATGATCTTTTGTAACAGATCGTGAATTGCCTTTTGAACTATCATTGTAATGAATCGTAAACTGCTCTTGACCCATCCGCTGTAACGGCGGGCAGGCTGGCCAAGGGCATGATCGATAACGGCGACGGATGATGTCTTGCAAATGTATTTTGACATCGTGTAAGCATATAATACTATCGTTTTGACGCGGTGTCAATATGTTTTTGTAAAATGTTTTTCGGTTGAAAACGAATTTTGCCAATAAAAAATTTTTGCCCGTGACGTTCGTGATGTAAAAACCTGTAAACTCTGTATATTTCGTTTTGTTTACAGTAAGAATACAGCTATACAAGATCGGATCGGAATAGGAAAGTTTTGTCTTTCAATGGCAGTGTGGTGGGCAAATATTGTCGCGGCTTGTTGCCGTGCTGTGTTTCTCTGGATTTTGAAATAATACGTCATTTGAGAGAATTTTAGTGCATATTCAGCGGGAAAGGAAGGATATACACATAATTATGTAAACTTTTTCTCTACAGCTTTCACAAAACGAGCTTATATAGAGAAAAACTGCCCTAAAATTCTCTCATTTATTAAAAATTAACACATATCCAGAGAAAAGCGTCCGCGACTCGTATTGTGCGATGGAGATTTGCCTTTGGGCTTATGTGCGACGCCCTTACTCTTACTGGATTTTTGGGTAAATTCTCTCGGATTTAGATATTTTTCATCTTTAAGAGAATTGATGTGGATGTGGATTTTATTTGAAGATGGATTTGTGGCTGAAACCGGTTCTGTAAGTGAGGACGGATTCATATGCAGGAATAGCTTCACATATGAGGATGCGTTTGGCTTTGCAAACGCGGTTGGTTTTCGTTCTATGGATGTTTAAAGAATAACGAAACGGTTATTTCAAATTCATTCCGGGAAATGCTGCCAGCCATTTTCCCATCCAAACCCCAGCGATGCACAGGGTGAGGCTTAACACGGCATACAGTCCGAATAGAAACCATTTGCCGTTTTGCAAAAGCTCCAGTGATTCAAGGGAGAAGGTTGAAAACGTGGTGAAACCGCCGCACAGTCCTACTTTTAAAAACAATATGGCTGCGGTGTTTACGGTGTCGCATGAGCCGGCATAACGGACGACCATGCCGATTATGACAGCGCCAATGAGATTTATGATGAGGGTATGAAAAGGGATGTCCCATTTGTTTAAGAAAGGGATCAGGCCGATCAGGTATCGGAATACAGCTCCGATAAAGCCACCTGCGCCTACTGCCAGGCAATTTATTAACATATGTATCGTTTTCCTTTTTGTCGGTTTGGGGTTGGAGTTTGACGGCGGTTATGGGTTAGATTGTTTTTGTTTCCGCACATTTTCTTGTTTGTAATATTTTTGTGTCAGCCTGTGTGTGGAAGCGGCAAAGTTTTACTATTGTCCTTTCCTTTTTGCTGCTGCATGTAACAATGCTATCCTGTTGTTTTATATATGCCGGTGTTATTCGGTCGCTGTACGTGGTGGCGCATTTTTAACTTGCGCCGCTTTTTGTCGTACCTTTTGTTCTTTATGGCGTTTTTTAGTATTGCTGTTCGGTCGCATTGCAAAAGAAAAATTAGGGTAACAGTCCCTTCCGCCGTCAGGCCTGTTACCCCGCTATTATATCTCTTGCAAATGATTTTGCCCATGACGCGATTCTTTCCGTCCGCTTTTTATGCAATGAATGCATTTTTCGAAGGGCGTTTGGTTCATTTTATCCGACGTTCAGCGCCCCTTGTCCGCATCGGAATTGTTTGCTCTTTCGTTTTGCAAACAGGGCGGCCAGGTTTTGTCTCGTACTGTGCAAATAGACACCCCGGTCTCACAGCCCTTTTGCCTTGCGGGCAGGGCGTTTTGCCTGTCTTTTGCTTTTGCCTTGCGGCCAAGCCAGTTTCGTTTGATATCTTGCCCTTCGCAGGCCTGTAAGCCTGGCTCATATGTTACTCGCTTTTGCCTTCTGTTTCATATCTAATATCTATGTTTTGCGGACCGTCGCGCCTGCAAGTCCAAAATCACAGCAGAACCATTTGTTTTACCTTATTTTACCTCTACCGTCCAGCCCATGTCATCTGCGATTTTGCCGGTCTGGATGCCGTAGAGGGTATCGTACAGCTCCTGTGCGATCGGACCGATGCCGCCGCCGTTGATAACCATGGCTTCGCCTTTGTAGCAAAGCTCGCCAACAGGAGAAATAACGGCCGCTGTGCCGGATGCGAACATTTCCTTGAACTGCTCGTTTTCATAAGCCGTAACGACCTCGTCAATGGTCAGCCTTCTTTCGTTGATTTTCATGCCCTTTTTCTTCAGCAGTGCGATCACGGAATTTCTCGTGATGCCCGGCAGGATCGTGCCGTCAAGCGGAGCGGTAATGATTTCATCGCCGATTACGAAGAATGCGTTTGACGTACCGATTTCCTCCACATATCTTCTTTCTACGCCGTCCAGCCAGAGAATCTGCTCATAGCCCTTTTCATGCGCCTCTTCCTGTGCCTTTAAGCTTGCAGCATAGTTCCCGCCGCACTTGGCTTCGCCTGTGCCGCCTGTGGTCGCGCGGACATACTGATCCTCCACATAGATTCTCGTCGGTGTCAACCCGCCTTCATAATAAGGTCCTACAGGACTTAAAATGATAATGAATTTGTAATGTGTGGAGCGGCGTACGCCCAGGAATGGTTCGTCGGCGATGATGAATGGCCTGATGTAAAGGGCAGTGCCTTCTTTTTCAGGAATCCAGTCTGCTTCCAGTTTTACCAGGGCTTTAATCGCTTCGACGTATAATTCCTCATCGATTTGCGGGATGCAAAGCCTGTCGTTGGTTTTATTGGTTCTCTTGGCGTTCATGTCCGGCCTGAAAAGAAGCACCTTTCCTTCCGGCGTCTTGTATGCCTTGAGGCCTTCAAACATTTCCTGCGCATAGTGGAAGCAAACAGCCGCAGGTTCTAAGCAAAGCGGCCCGTAAGGGACGATTCTGCCGTCATGCCAGCCTTTGCCGTCTTCGTAGTCCATAATGAACATATGGTCTGTGAACTCAGTGCCGAACCTCAGTGTATCCGGGTCTGGTTTTGCTTTTGGGTTGGGATTTTTTTGAATTGGGAAATCATATTTCATGGCGTTCTCCTTTATATAAATTTTAGTTTTTGAACCGTTTTTCTGCCAGTCAATATTGTACACCAAAAAAACGATAAAGTCTATCACTGATAACAATAATATAATATTGAGTTTGTGATTTGTCAACAATGAAATGCTAATATTTTTATATAATAAAACAAAAAAATAAAAACTAAATACTTTTTCTTTAAACATACATAAAAAGCTGATAAAATTATTATTTAAGATTTATAGAAAGGAAAGGGGACTGTTTTGCCGAAACTGTTCTTTCATATATTAAAAATAGTTTTGCTTGTCGTCGTGGTAGTCATTGGTCTGAATGTGTATGTGATTAAAACGGCTGAATCAGACATTGTGGCGGAATATACCGGGGCGGAGGGGCTGGATGCGATGGAATTTAGCCCGGTCACGGCAGATAAACTCGGATCAGAGGATGCGAAAACTGAATCCGATGGCGCAAATGCTGGGGAAGGCAATTCGGCTGCTGTAGGATCTGATGCATCTGCACCGGAAAAGATTGCTGCGGCGGATGCAGAGGACGGGTTAGCTGGTGCAGATTCGAAATCTTCCCCGGCAGAATCCGAACCGTCTGCTGTAACCCCGCCGATCACTGAAGCGGCTGCGATCGAAGCCATTGGCGAGGCGGAAGTCAAACGGCTCAAAAGCATACAGCCGCAATGCATTTTAGTGCTGGGCGCTTCCGTGAAAGCCGACGGGACGCCGAGTGCAATGCTGCGAGACCGCCTGGAGACGGCAATCGCGCTTTATTACAGCGGGGTCGCTTCCAAGCTGCTTTTGTCAGGGGACAACGGACAGACCGTATATAATGAAGTGGAGTCCATGAAGAAATACGCTGTGAAAGCTGGCGTGCCGGAGGGAGATATTTTTCTCGATCATGCGGGATTTTCCACGTATGAATCGATCTACAGGGCGCAGTATATATTCCAGGTGGACAGCATGGTCGTCGTGACGCAGGAATATCACCTGTACAGGACTTTATATGGATGCAAGAAGATGGGGATCGATGCGCTGGGCGTTTCCGCAGCGCAGGATACCTATTCCGGGCAGGAATTGCGGGAAGTGCGTGAGATCCTTGCCAGGGACAAGGATTGCGTTAAGTGGATATTCAAGCCAGAACCGACTTTTTTGGGCGATGCGATTCCGATCAGCGGCAATGGAACGGCAACGCATTGATAGCAGCGCATTGGTAAAGAGGAGCGAAAACGAGGATG
>CAJUEB010000031.1 GCA_910585135.1 uncultured Eubacteriales bacterium | reverse complement strand
TGGCGCTTGAATATCCTGTGGCATGACCAGCATTACAAGGCTGCCCGGTTCAACGAGATCCCCAAGAATTTTTTCCCGCAGGAAATCCTCGGGAACTGCTTGTTCGATTGCTTTGCGAAGGTGAGCAAGCCCCTTTTTTTCTGCTGCGCTTACAGCGACGAGCGGATGCTCCCCCACTAAATCCGAAAGCTCCGCCAAAAGCCGTGGAACGACAGAGTGGCCGCCTGCGCCGCTCACAAATGTGCTATCTTCATTGCTGTCATCCATTCGGCTTTCCATCCCGCCATTTGCATCATCCTTAACCCCGTCAAACAGATTGTCATTGCTTGCACGATCTTCAACCGTGCCGGGTGTGCAGCCTTTTCGCGCATCAAACCAGCCCTCGCAAATATCGCCCGCCTCGCTTTCCACAAAAGCATCTATCTTGTTGACCGCTATGATCACGGGAACATCTTTTTCTTCCAGTGCCTTGATCCATTGCTTTTCACTCGCAAACCGATCAGCCGCATCATCGCTAAAACGCTTATCGGCAAGTTCCGCGCCCGCAGTCCGCGTCAAATATGCTCCATCACACCCGGCGCTTTGCCGCTTTGCATCAGCAAATTGCCCAGTCACATCATCCCTGAAACGCTTAGTCGTTTGAACGGATTCACCAGGTTTGTCGAATTTATCGGATTTATCGAGTTTATCGGATTTTCCAGATTGAACCGCCGGTTCCAGTTCCGTACCATCTATCACCAAAACCGCAACATCCGTCTTTTCGAGAACCTCTTGCGTGCGCTTTACCCGAAGCCGGCCCAGCTCTCCTTCATCATCAAAACCCGCAGTATCGATAAAAACCACCGGGCCAATCGGGTGCAGCTCCATAGATTTGAAGACCGGGTCAGTCGTCGTCCCCGCCTCCGCAGAAACCAACGCAATATCTTGTCCGGTCAGCGCATTGATCAAAGAGGATTTTCCACTGTTCCGTTTCCCGTAAATCCCTATATGTAATCTGTTTGCTCTCGGTGTGTCATTTAAACTCATGAATGCGCCTCCCGTTTTTTGTCGCTGCAATTTTATGAAACGATTTCTCTTGATTTTTTGATTTTGCTGAAATCAAGAGAATTTTTGCTGTTTTACTTGTTTTAGCGGTCTGCAAATCGCACTCCTGCTTATGTGATTCTCTGAAAATTTTATTTCTGAGTTCTTTTCAGAGAAATTTCACATGAAAATTCTCTGAAATCATGTTTTTTTCTATTTTTGAGAGAATTTTCGTTACAAGATGCTTTTCATTGCGCCTATGACCGTTTCTCCGGCATGATTTTCTCTCAAAATCGCATTTTTACTATTTTTAAGAGAATCCCGCGCCGATCCTTTAAAACCTGAAATCCCGATTGCCGCTTTCGATCTCTTTCAAATGCTCCTCACAGACCGCCCGCACCTTTTCATTCGGAATCATGGCAAGCCGCTCTGCAATAATCGCATCGCCCTTCTCACGCGTTTCCTCACCAGCATAATCCAACAAAAATTCCTTTAACGTCATAAGCGCATTCGGCTGGCATATGTTAGCGATCTGCCCTGCTTTCAGAAGGCTCATGAACCGATCGCCAGTCCGGCCTTCCCGGTAACATGCTGTACAGAAGCTCGGCACATAGCCCAAATCGATCAGCCAGTCAACCACTTCTGCCAGGGAACGCCTGTCCTCCACATCAAACTGAACGGTATCTTCATCGCGTTCTTCCTCCACATAGCCGCCGACGCTGGTTCTACTGCCTCCACTGATCTGAGTAATACCGATTTCAAGGCACTCCCTTCTGGTCTTTGCGCTTTCTCTGGTAGACATAATCATCCCCGTATACGGAACTGCGATCCGCAGCACGGCAACGATCCGCTTAAATACATCATCCGGCACGCCATTATCAAACGTATCCGGGTCGATATCATCGGCTGGCCTGATTCTCGGCACACTGATCGTATGTGGTCCGCAGCCGTAAACCTCTTCCAGATGATGAGCATGCATCAGCATCCCTACGAAATCATACCGGTAATTTTCCAGTCCAAACAAAACGCCGCAGCCTACATCATCAATCCCTGCTTCCATCGCCCTGTCCATCGCCTCCGTATGATACGCATAGTCGCTTTTGGGCCCGGTCGGGTGCAGTGCTTCATACGCTTCTTTATGATAAGTCTCCTGGAATAAAATATATGTGCCGATTCCCGCCTCTTTCAGCATTTTGTATTCTTCTACCGAGGTTGCGGCAATATTGACATTAACTCTCCTGATCGCCCCGTTTTTATGTTTGATGCTGTAAATGGTTTTGATGCATTCCAGGATATATTCGATCGGATTATTGACCGGGTCTTCCCCCGCTTCAATCGCCAGACGCTTGTGTCCCATATCCTGGAGTGCGATAACCTCCTGCTTGACTTCCTCCTGCGTCAGCTTTTTTCTCGGAATGTGCTTATTCTGCCCGTGATAAGGACAGTATACACATCCGTTGACGCAATAATTGGAAAGGTATAAAGGTGCAAACATGACGATCCTGTTGCCGTAAAAATGCTCTTTGATTTCTTTTCCCAGCCGGAAGGTTTTTTCAATGATATCGGGATCTTCGCAGGTAAGCAAAGCCGCAGCTTCCTTATACGTCAGGCCGTTGTACTGCCTGCCCTTTTCAAGAATCTGCTCCATGAGCTGTAAGTCATCTTTGTGCGCATCCGCATACGCTAATGTTTCCAATATGTGTTCGTGGTTGATGAACTCTTCGGCCTTTTTTGATTTGCTGTTATAAATTGCCATAGTTTCCTCCTTTTATTTCGGTATCCGATGAAATTTTTTTATGAGCTGTTCCAGCTCCCGTCTGTCTGCAAAAATGTCCGTTTTCTTAAATTCCGCAGGATATATTTCATAAGCCGCCTTGTATTCATCCGGCGTTACTTTTTTCATCACGACATTCGCACCAAAGGAGAACGGATTTTCCGCTGGCGCATCGCTTTTGCCCGCTTGCCGCCCATTATTTTCATCGGTCTGCCCGGCAGCCTGCTGCCGTCCATCGCCCTGATGGCTGTTTTCCTCTTGCGAAAGCACTGATAAAGCCGTGGTCAGCGGCAAATTCGCCTCCGGCAAAATAAGCCGCGCAATGGCTACCGCCCGCCTGGTCAATTCAGGATCTCCGTTTTTTTCTCCCGCCAAAGGGGTTTTAGGGTTTGCAATAAACGGGCCAATCCCCGCCATTTGACAGGGAATCTCTTTTAATAACAATAAATCCGCTGCAATGGTTTCTAATGTTTGTCCCGGCAGTCCGACCATGAAGCCGCTGCCCGTTTCATAGCCAAGCCCCTGTATCGTTTTTAGGCAATCTACCCGTTTTTTCAATGTGCCGCACGGGTGCAGCCGGTCATAAAGACCTGCGTCCGCCGTCTCATGCTTTAATAAGTATCTGTCCGCACCTTTTTCCTTAAAGTATGCAAAATCCGCCCTGCTTCTCTCCCCACAGCTTATGGTGACTGCCGGAGAGTTTGGCAGCTTTTTTATATCGGAAATGATTTCACCTAACCGCTCCGCTGTGAAATAATCGTCCTCGCCAGACTGCAACACGATCGTCCGATACCCTGCCTCCACAGCCTGCGCCGCCGTTTCTAAAATTTCCTCGCGGCGCATACGAAATCTGGGCAATCTTTTGTTTTCCCTGGAAAGCCCGCAATACCTGCATTGCCTTTTACATACATTGGAAAACTCGATAATCGCCCGCAAATGCACGACATCCCCCACATACTCTGCGCGTATGCGATCTGCCGCTTTGTATACCAAAGAAAAATCCGCCAGCTCTAATAAACGAACAATGTCGTCTTGATTCAATTGTTTTTTCTGTAAAATTTCTTTTATCACGTTTCTATCACGCCATCTCAATTCCGGGAGTGATTGGGTTCTCCGTAAGTCCCTTGGCTTATTTCGAAAATTACTGTTTTTTCCGCAGCTTCCCGTTCTGTTTTGCGAAGCTTTTATTTCTTTTCGCTTATTTTTCCTGATTTGGTTTTTTATCTTGCATTCTCTATTGCTTTTCTTCGCTTGAAGTTGTTAGCAGCTTTTGGCGTTTCACCGTTTTGAACATTCTGCCCTGACAAATGGCAGCCCGGCGATATGTAAGATATCACGGTATGTTCAATATGACGACTATATCGCTGTGATAAATCCCCGCATAATAAAAACCGATCCCCTGCCCGCCAGATGCCTGGCCTTGACCTTTGAGATCGGTTCAATGGCTAAACAAAAATTATCTTAAAACCCGGACTGTTTTTGCATCAGATGCTTGGCGTCTTCTGCATAAACACAGCTTCCAGGTTTATTCAATCCTTATTT
Organism: uncultured Eubacteriales bacterium; assembly: GCA_910585135.1. Lineage (GTDB taxonomy): Bacteria > Bacillota > Clostridia > Peptostreptococcales > Anaerovoracaceae > Lentihominibacter. The sequence continues at coordinate 11,379 of CAJUEB010000031.1, read as the reverse complement.
TCCATCGCCTTTTCCCTCGGCCAAACCCTTGGAATCAGTACGAGCTGTGATGCCCTGCCGTACACAGCGTTCTAGCACTCACGCCAGTCTGCCGCATACAGCGGTCTGACAATCACTCCTGCTTTAATTGACATTTTACCACACGATCCTTGCCTGGTAAATCCTTAATTACTTCTGCCGCTGTATATTTTCCAGAATCCTTGAGCATTTTTCGCAGATCCTCGCCCTGGTCATGCCCGATTTCCATCAGCAAAAATCCGTCCTTCTTGAGATGCTCCGCCGCCTTTTCCACGATAATACGGTAAAAGTCCAGTCCATCCTTGCCTCCGTCCAGCGCCGACAGCGGTTCATGGGACTTTACTTCCTCCTGCAAAATCGAAATCATTGCCGTTTTAACGTATGGCGGATTGGTCACGATCATATCAAATTTCTTATCCTGGTGCGGCTTGAACATATCGCCCTGCACGAACTTGAGCTTCGTGTGCAGATTGCCGGCGTTTTCCTCTGCCACAGCGATCGCCTCCGCACTGATATCGGACGCAGTCACTTTGATATTGGAACAAATCTTTGCCAGGGAAATTCCGACCGCTCCGCTGCCACAGCAAAGATCCAATACCTCCCATTCCTTGTTTCCTTTGAGTTTTTCGATCAAGGAAAGCTTCTCCTTGGGGGTATTCTGGATAGTCTTGGCCGCCTCCGTCACCAGCGTTTCCGTATCCTGCCTTGGAATCAGCACCTGGGGATTTACCCGGAAGGTATGCCCCATGAACTCCTGCCTTCCAGTGATGTGCTGCAAAGGAATGCGCCCGGCTCTTCGTTTGATCAGTTCCATGTATTTGGCTTCTGTTTCCGGGTCAACCTCTTCTTCCGCTTTTAAAAACAGCGTGACCTTATCGAGGCCTGTCAAAAAACAGAAAAGCTCCTCGGCGTCTATTTTCGGATCCATGCAAAAAGCCTTCGCCAGCTTATACTCTCCCTCTTTTACAAGTATTCTAGTCTTCATCGTTTATCCTCTCCAAGTATCCGGCAATATGCCACCCTTCTTCATTCTGGTTTTTTAATCCTGCTGTCATCCGTTTGATCGCAAGCCTTCCTGCTATCATTCGTTCTTCGGTCAGTCACTTTCCCATGCGCCTTTGGCTGCCCTTCGCTCTGCCACCTCCGGCATCGGCATCTGCTCCCGGCCTTCAACCTCACCGGCTTCTGTACGCAACTTGCACGCAGACGAAACGGATTTTGCCTGCTCTTCATGCGATCGGATTTCGGTCACATCCGGCTCGCCTTCAACTGCATCCAACTTGCTTTCAGCTTCATCCGTCTCCGCCTGCACCGCATGAATGGCAGCGATCGCTACCTCAAGCTGGGAATCATCAGGTTCTTTCGTCGTTATCTTCTGCAAATACAGCCCCGGAAGGCTCAATACCTTCACCACGATGTTATCGCTTCTGCCCGCCCAGCGTAAAAGCTCATACGAAAGTCCTGCTATCACCGGCAAAAGCAACAACCGGGACAAAATCCGCAGGAACAGATTCGGCCAGCCCAGCAAAAAATGCAAGGCAAAAGCGATGATGAATACAAACATCAGAAAGCTCGTCCCGCAGCGGGGATGCAAGGTCGGAAACTGGCGGCAATTTTCCGGCGTCAGCTCCAATCCATTTTCAAAACAATGTATGGTCTTATGCTCCGCGCCATGAAACTGGAACACCCGCTTGATCTCCCCCATGAAGGAAATCCCCCATACATAAAGCACGAACAAACCGATCCGCACTGCGCCTTCCGCAAAATTAAGCCAAAATACGCTATCGGTCACCAGACCAATTAAATTTACCACGCCCGTAGGCAGTATGATAAACACGCCGATAGTAAACGCCAGAGCCAGAGCCATCGAAAGGTACATCATAAAGTTCCAGGCTCTTTTGCTGCCGAGCTTATCATTGATCCAGCTTTCAAAACGGCCCGGTTCGTATTCCTCGTCGTCGTATTCTTCCAGGATGTCCGCCGACTTCATCAGGATTTTCGTCCCCGTAACCAGAGAGCCTACGAAAGCGACCACGCCGCGAATCAGCGGGATTTTCATCCAGCGGCTCTGCGGCTTTGCATCTTCCACATCCAATACGATTTCACCACCCGGCGTCCTGACAGCCAAGGCGATTTTTTTCTCGCCTTTCATCATGATCCCTTCGAGAACCGCCTGCCCGCCCATTTTCGTAGGGCAAGCATCTTTAATAAAAATTTTGCTTAAATCCATGCTACCCCTCTAGCTTTATCTTTTTGATTACTTCGATAAATGTGCGATTATCCCTTGTATGTGCCAGATTGTCCAGTATGGTTTCCGTGACTTCCTGCGTATCGCGGCTTCCCAGTGCGCGCCGCATATACCAGATCGCCTCCAATTCATCCTGCTGCATCAGCAAATCTTCCCTGCGTGTTCCCGATTTATTCAGGTTAATGGCCGGGAAAATCCTCTTTTCGCTGAGCTTCCGATCGAGGTGGAGTTCCATGTTTCCAGTGCCTTTAAACTCCTCGAAGATCAAGTCGTCCATGCGGCTGCCCGTTTCCACCAGAGCCGTTGCCAAAATGGTAATGCTGCCGCCTTCCTCCAGCTTTCTCGCTGCGCCGAAGAATTTCTTCGGTTTATGCAAAGCACCCGGGTCGAAACCGCCGGAAAGGGTTTTTCCCGATGCAGGCACGACCAGGTTATAAGCTCTGGCAAGCCTTGTAATGCTGTCCAAAAGCACGACCACGTCTTTTCCATGCTCCGCAAGGCGCTGCGCCCTGGCGAGAACCATTTCCGCCACCTTTACATGATGCTGCGGCAATTCGTCGAAGGTGGAATAGATTACCTCGCCGTTTCCCTTCAGGCTTCGTTTCATGTCTGTGACTTCTTCTGGCCTTTCATCCACCAAAAGGACAATCATTTCCACGCTTGGGTATTTTTTTTCGATGCTGTTTGCCAGCTTTTTGAGCAGGACGGTTTTGCCTGCCTTTGGCGGCGCTACGATCAGCCCGCGCTGACCCATTCCGATCGGGGCGACCAAGTCGATCAGCCGCAAGGAAAGCTCCCGGCCATCCTCTAACACGAACCGTTCCTTTGGAAAAATCGGCGTCAGGGAATCGAAGTCCGGCCGTTTGATCGCCACGCCCGGTTCGTCGTCGTTGACGGTCACGACATAAAGAAGCGCCCCAAATTTATCGCCTTCGTTTGGGTTTCTGCATATGCCTTTTACTTTATCGCCTGTTTTTAGGTTAAAGCGCCTGATTTGCGCTGGGGATACATAAATGTCTTTTTCGCTGGTCAGGAAATTATGAAATCTAAGGAATCCAAACCCGCCTTCGGCAAGCTCCAGAATGCCTTCCACTTCGAAACGGTCATCCCGGTCGGGAACGATTTTATCAGAACGCTTGCGGCGGTCATTTGACTGCTGGCGATCTGATTGCTGCTCGCTGTGCTGCATTTGCTGGCGACGACCGTTCTGCTTCTCGCTGCGGTCCTGTGACTGATCGTCATCTGACTGCTCGCCGTGGTCTTGTGTATCGCTTTCTGGCTGGCGGCGGTCACTTTGTCCGCTGCGCTCCGTTAATTGTTCATTTCCAATCTGTTGTTTGCTCCCTGACTGGCGGCTGCCTGATGTTTCCTCATCTGCCGTCTGACGACGTTTTTCCCTGCGCTGCCGCTGCGGCTGCAACGGCTTCGCTTCCTCAACAACGTCCTCTGCTTCGCCAATCTTTTCTGCTGTATTTCCCACTGCCTGCTCGCTAGGCTCTTCATCCTTCATGAGCGCCTCGATCAGCTCCGCTTTTTTCATCTTTTCATATCCTGTAAGTCCAAAAGTTTTCGCAATTTCACGAAGCTCAGCCACTTTTTTTGTTTTCAGTGTCCGCTCATCCATTGTTTTCCACATTATTGTGAATCCTCTCCTTGTCTGTAGATCGTTAATTGTCGATTATCAATTGTCAATATATCCGTGCATATTTCTTTGAAAAAATTATCCGATTGGATATTAGATTACTGCTAAAATGATTACCAAAAATTCATTGAAATGATTTATAGCATAATACTTCATCTATACTATACACCTAAATCCTCGCTGTTACAATTCATTTTATCCATCTTTTGTGAAAAACTAACAAGCAAACGTAAGGAAACCAAGGGCAGGATACATCTGGCACAATAACAACAAGCCGGAAATGCAGCGTCTGCCAACGCACGACGGCGGCACAGCGCGGCGATATGCAATGCGGGTGCGCGGCGGTATGCAATGCTGGTACATGACTATATGCAGTGCTAGTGCACGGCGATATGTCACATTAAAGCGATAGTTCGTCATTTCGATATAGTCATAAAGTGAAGAATAACGCACAACCATACGGCAGGACGACATATATAATGCGGGTGCGCGGCGGCAAGCAGTACATCAGCATCCTGCATTAAAGTATTAAAATGTCATGGCATTATCACATTATACTAATGAAACAGGGTGCCACACGACCGCGACGCATGACGGCGGCACAGCCGCACGAAAACGCCGCGCAAAAACCGGCGGGGAATCCCCGCCGGTACGTATCACAAAACGATTCATTTGCCCTGCCGCCAAATGGCCTATATGCCGAAAACCAGCATATGCCCTGGCCAAAAGACAATCGGCACATTTTGCATATCTATACTAATACTGATAGAAACCCTCGCCGCTCTTTCTGCCCAGCTTGCCGCCTCTTACCATTTTTCTCAGGAGCGGATGCGGCCTGTACTTCGGATCACCATATTCACGGTACAAGGTTTCCATGATTGCCAGGCAAACATCAAGACCGATCAAATCGCCCAGCGCAAGAGGACCCATCGGATGATTTGCACCAAGCTGCATCGCCGTATCAATGCCCTTTGCATCAGCAACGCCGTCAGCCAGGATACCAATTCCTTCATTGATCATCGGAACAAGGATTCTGTTTACGACAAATCCAGGCGCTTCCTCTACTTCTACAGGAGTCTTGCCCAGCTTCTTCGTCAGTTCAAGAATCGTTTCCTTGGTTTCTTCCGAAGTCGTGAGTCCTTTAATGATCTCAACCAGCTTCATGGCAGGAACTGGATTGAAGAAGTGCATACCGATAATCTTGTCCGGTCTTTCGGTTGCTGCTGCGATTTCTGTAATGGAAAGCGCAGATGTATTGGTAGCAATGATCGCTCCCGGCTTGCAAAGCTCATCCAACTCTTTGAAGAGCGCTTTTTTTGCTTCCAGATCTTCTGTCGCTGCTTCAATCACCAGATCTGCGTCCTTGATGATCTGAATATCAGTCGAGCCTTTTACTCTGCCCATGATCTCAGCTTTATCGGCTTCCGTAATCTTTTCCTTTTTAACCAGTTTCGCCAGTCCTTTTTCGACTGTCGCAAGGCCTCTGTCAACCGAAGTCTGTCTTCTTGCCCTCAGTACAACATTGTATCCATTCTGAGCCAAAATCTGAATGATGCCTGCTCCCATTGTGCCTGTACCGAGTACACCGATCGTTTTCATAACATATTCCTCCTTAAATTAAATTTATAAATGTCTTTACAATAATCAACCATGCTGTTCGTATGATCCTAAAAACCTTACTGTTTATTGTAAATTATTTTGCCGTTATTGGGAAGTATTTTTTTGAATTTTATTCCTGTGTATACAGAATACACCTCTGCCTGAGCCTTGTCAATATCTTGATTGTAGTTTTCGTTATTTTTTTATCAATCTCATGTGCAAACGTCATTTGCTTGCGTGCCGACAGTCACGTTCGCGACCAAACAAAAGATGCTGCCGCCATGACAGCGGGCTGCTAATCTGGCGGGTTTCCTTAATGATCGGCCAAAGAATACTGCCACCGTTTCATTTGTCCTACTGTCCCAGTGCCCGGCGCATTTCCCGCTTATAGTCCTCAACGCCCGGCTGGTCAAACGGGTTGATCCCCATCAGCATTCCCGTAACGGCGCAGGTGGTTTGCAGGAAATACAAAAGCTGCCCATAATAGTAAGCATCCAGCTTAGGAATGTGGATTTCGATAATAGGCACGCCAGCCTTACGGTGCGCCGCGATAACGCCCTTTACTGCGGCCCGGTTCAGATCCTCCAGCGTTTTTCCCGCAAGAACGCCTTGCGGAATCACCAGCTCCTCCTCATATTCATTGATCACGATCACCGTCTCAAAGAATATCTGGCTGCCCTGCTGCAAAAACTGTCCCATCGAGTGTAAATCCCGGGAAAAATTCAATGTCACAGGAAAAAGCCCTCTGCCTTCCTTGCCCTCGCTTTCCCCATAAAGCTGTTTCATCCATTCGCCCAGATACGTAAGTCGCGGATCATAAAACTCAACGGTCTCGACCTGTTTGCCCTGCTCCATCAGCAGGTATCTGGCAATCGCATAATCACAGGCCGAATTATCCCAATCAGGGGAGGACGCCATCGCTGCCTCTCCTTCAATCAAAGCTCTCACGTCAATGCCTGCAACTGCCATCGGAAACAGCCCGGCAGGAGTCATGGCAGAATACCTGCCCCCGATATCCTGTGGGATCTCAAAGGAAACGTACCCTTCCCGGTTTGCTTCTTCACGCAAAGTGCCGCTTTGCCGGTCTGTAATGGCGATAATCTTTTTGGCAGCAGCTTCTTTGCTTCCATATTTTCGTTCCATCAGATCGCGCAGCATATCAAAGGCAGCACGGACTTCCAATGTGTTTCCTGATTTGGAAATGACGCAGAGAACGGTTTCTTTCCGGCTCATCTCATCCATCAACATTTTATGATATGGACTGCAAAAGTTGATCCCTGCAAATTTCACATCAATGCCGTCTTCGGCTTTCGGGAGTGCTTCAATGGCAGCTTTCGCACTCATATAAGAGCCGCCGATGCCAATGACTACCATCAGCTCTGCTTCCTGCTTAACGAGATCTGCCACGTTGAGCAGCCTGTCAAGCTCCGCTTGATCCTGGTGCAAGGGTGCTTCGACCCACCCGGTCATCTCTTCCTTTCCCGACCAGAGTCTGTCAAGCGCCTGGCTTACATCCGCTTTCTTGCTTTTGATTGCATCCTGTGCAAGCGCTGTACCTTGCAAATTTATTTTGATATCCATAGCGTTATTTCCTTTCTTCCCACTTTTTATAGATGAGGGATTCACCTATTGATTTATTTATTTTTTATTTTTTAATTCTGAATTTTAAATTTTTGCCCGTTTGCTTCTGGTTTTGATTCCTGATTTTTAAGTAATTTTTGAATTTTGTCGGGTTTTATCGAATTTTGAACCTAGGGGGCTAAAGCTGCGGTAAGGATTTGAGGCTGGGATCTAGGGCTGAGGCTACGGGCTGGGGTTGAGGTCTAGGGTTGAGAGCTGAAGCTGGGACTGGAATCGAGGCTAAAGGCTAGAGCTGGGGCTAGGAGCTGCAAACTGCAAGTCCTAAAGCTAGAGCCAGAGGGACTAGGGTTCGGAACTGGAACTGATAGCTGATAGTCCTAAAGCTAGAGCCAGGAACTGGAACCGGAATCTTGAGGGCGAGGACTAGAGCTAGGAGCTGGAATTGCAAACTACAAACAAGGGCTGGCTCTAAAGGCTAGGACTAAGAACCAGAGCCGAGGCCGGAGTTGGAATTGAAATTAAGAACCAAATCCAAGGCCAAACGTCGAATATGAGCCTTCCTAATCTAATTTCCCATTTTGTGTTTTTCGGTATTCTGCTTTCTATGTTTATTTTATCGATTTTAATGGTTTGGTTCAATAGCTTGATGAAAAATTATCAAAAAAATACGCAATTTATGAGTGCGCCTGATTCGACGGCACACTGGAAATCCTTATAAGAATTCCCGCATCAGACCTCGCCCATGAATCGGCGTCTTGATTGGTATTCTATGGGGATTCTCTCATTTTCTAAAACAAACGGATTTTGAGAGAATTTTTGACAATTATTTCAATATTTTAAGGCTTACGCCATTCTAATTTCTTCTTTTTCTCTTATTTGAATCGATTTTGTTGAAATCAAGAGAATTTCAGGGTGATTTTTCTCTGAAAATCGCCTTTTTTCAAAACAACAGAGAATATTGACCTATAACCAAATCATGATTGACTCGGAATGGAATTTTAACGGGTCTTTTTCTCTGAAAAAACTATTTTTGCGGAAAATGAGAGAATCCGACCTGAGATCGCAAGTAGCATCGCTTCCGCTTTCGGCGATAAATTCTATTTGAAGCGATGCGGTATTCAAAATGTACCAATGATGTTAGTCAACAAATCGATCCTATAAGCCAAAACGCACCAATGATGGAATCCGAGCAAATTAATAACGTAAGTTGGAATATGCCGATGACACAATTCAATCAAATCAATCGTGCGATCCAAAATATGCTAACGATGTAATTCAGTCAAATTAATAATGCAACTCAAAAATGCACAAACCATTTAAATTTTGCCCGTGATGCTATCCAGCAGATCAATCAAGCTGAAATGCATAGCCGCGCGACCCAAATCAGGACTGATATGTAATCCAAAATATCCCACTAATTTAGCAATGTCGAAAAATGTAGAAATTCATCGATATATTTTTCCTTTTTTATCGACTTCGTTGAATTTCTAAAGAAAGCGATTTTACAGGTCTCTTAATTCTTGTTTCAATAATTTTTTTCTCTTAAACTCCCGCTATCACGTGTGTATTCTCATACGGCAGCGAAATTGAAAGGAGAAAAATAGTATGAAAAAGAAATTAACCAGTTTTATTGTAGCAGCAGCACTCGTACTGTCTATGCCGACGGCATTATTCGCCGCAGAACAGCAATCAGAGGCGTTTGGAACAAACGCCAATACAGTGGGAACTGATAGCGGGATTATGCCGATGTCTATTGCCTCCACTACTATTGGTGCGGACAGAACCAGTAGTACCAGAGCTGAAATCGCAGCCTACGCCGCCTTTGATAAAACGGCAGCTAAAGCAACTTGTACGATTATCTTGCAAGAAAAATCCGGCAGCTCCTGGGTAACACCAACGGGAATACCGGTAAAATCCTATGTGAAAACCGTATACAATCAAAACTCCATTACGGCAGGAAAAGCGTTTACCGTAAAAAGCGGCAAGGTATACCGGGCAAAAATCGTATTTTCTGATGGTAGTTCCATTAAAACAAGATATACCGGCTCCTTTTAATCTTCAATATTATCAATCAATTTAATGATTTCTTCATCAGAAAGATTAGACCACATATGTATGCTAAGGTCATCTTCCATTTGGATGGTGACCATTTTTATGTCCTCCTGAACATACACAGAACCTTTACCGCTAGAAATAACCCTTGATATTTGGTCAATATTTTTTACTGCTTCGCCTTTGTTTATCATAGCCATCTCTATTTCGATTGTTTCACCCTGTCCATTTGAAAACATATATTCATATGTTTCGCTTCCAATTTCTGTATATTCCACCGTCAATTCCTCAAATTCATACCCTTCCGGAATATACCGCGGAATCATCAAATCCGGGAATGTCGCTTTCACAGTTTCAATCTCATCCCAGTTCGTAATCGTCCAGCAATCCTCACCACTGCTGCCCCAGCCTTTGTCCTCAATTACCACGCCATCTTCCGTGATAATTTCCTCCGGCGCGTTCTTATTCGCTCCGACATCCGTAGTAAAGGCGCGAAAGACCAATGCCGCGCTTACCAGGACGATCATAAAAAGCGCTGCAAAGCCTGCAATCCGCAGCTTGCGCTTTTTCCACTTCACTTGTTTTCGTTCCGAAAGCATCGACTGAAACTGCTCATAAGACATCGGAGATGGCGCTGCATCCGCCGCGTCGCGTTCAAGTGCCTCACCGAGAATTTCCTGCAAACTTTTCTCACTGTTATTCCGTTCACTCATCGCGCGCCTCCTCTCCAAAGATTTTCTCATAATTCTTCAATAATTTCTTCCGGCCTCTGCTATAAATGCTCTTTACCGTATTGATATTGATGTTCAGATCCTCCGCAATCTCCCGGTATTTCCGCCCTTCGTAAGCACGCATGAGGAAAATCGCTCTTTCCAGCGGCGGCAGCGTATACAGCAACCTGATCACATTCGTGCTATCCGTGATGCCTTGAAAGACTTCTTCCAGAGTCTTTTCGGCCGCTACTTCTTCCACCAGATCGATTTCCTCCCCGGATTCCGTTCTGGCAAAACGCGAACATACCCGCTTTTCTTCCCGCACCATTTCCCTGATGCGGCCATTTCTTTCATTCGCCGCAATGCGCATCAACCAATTCTCTAATTTATCTTCGTCCCTCAAGCCTTCGATATTTTCCACAGCTTTGATCATCGTTCTGCTTGCCATGTCCTCAGCCTCGTCCCGCATACCTTTGCGGACGAAATACCGAATCAGCATATCACGCCTGCAATATATCTCATTCCTAAGTTCAATTATGTCCACATTCTTATTCCTTATTAACAACACCTTCCACATATAGTCTTGCGATCTGCTCCATGCACCCTAGTTGCGGAACAGAACATACGCTCAAAGAGCCCATAATATTTTCATTGAGCATCTTCCGCTTTTCCTCATCAGTAACAAAAGCGGCATCGCCCTCCATCAGATAATCGACGCTGACGCCAAGAATTTGTTTCAACGCATACAGCCTGGTTATGGTCATTCCCTTCTCGCCATATTCTATATTGGCTATGGTTTTTTCTGACACCCCAAGAACCTTCGCAAGATCACTTCTCGTCCAGCCCAACATCTCGCGTCTTGCCCGTATCCTTGCGCCCATCTCTTTCTTGTTCAGCTCTTTTGGTTCTGCAATCATCTAGCAGCCTCCCTCTGTAAGTTATCCTATTTCCTACTTACAGTTTAATTCCCACTTCTATGGAATTTATTCTCTATAAGGGATCTTGATATGAACTTTTTGGGGTCATTTTGAAAGATTTGTCGTTTTTATTTTCTTTTTTCGACATTTTTCGACAAACTTCGCAACCAAATATCCTTCTGAATCATCTATATAAGTAGCAGCGTTGCTATTGTCCTGTACAATAAACTGCAATTTAGGAGGACTAAAAATGAAAGGACACATCAACATAAACAAGCTAAAGAAAAAAATGTACCGGGCGCACACCATTATCGCCAAAAATATCCGTATGCTGAGGCTGCTCAACGGATACACACAAGACCAACTATGTGAGGTACTTCATATGTCGCGAGCAGCATATGCCTGCCTTGAACGCGGTGGCAAACTACTAGATTATGAAACGCTGTTTACGCTCTCCAAGTTTTACAACATAAAACTGGAATACATCATATCCTTTGATATTTCAGAACAAATGCTCGCTTTGATTTGTGTGAACCGGGAGGAAATATCAGCAGAAAGCTTCATCACAAAATACCTGATGCTATCTTATCGCAGCCAGCATCATATCCG
>CAJUEB010000030.1 GCA_910585135.1 uncultured Eubacteriales bacterium | reverse complement strand
TTATTTTTCAGCACCCCATCCCTGCCAAGAAGTAGTTTCAGCGTTTCGGCAATCTGCATTGCAGAAACCACAGCAGGCGTAAACGACGGATTGCCCGTTTCCACCTCGACGCCTTTGTCCTGTCCTCCCTGATAAATAGCATGCAAAAGCCTGTCTTTTGGCCTTACCACTGCCACCTGGCCATTCCATCCGGCGATTGCCCCATGCACCAGCAGGATACCTTCCTTTTCACACGCATCTTCCAGGATCAGCCTGGACGGAACATTGTCCAGGGCATCTACTACCACATCATGACCTCGGATAATATTACGGCTGTTTTGCGCATCAAGCATCATATGCAAAGGGCGGATTTGTACCTCCGAATTGATCTGCTTCATCTGCCTTGCGCCTTCCGCCGCCTTTTCCTTGCCAATGTTCTCTTCATTGGCAAGAACCTGCCTGTTTAGATTGCTCTCATCGAATACATCGCCGTCAACAATCGTTAACCTTCCAACTCCAAGCCTTGTAAGCCCTTCGATCACGCCGCCACCAAGACCGCCGCAGCCGACGACACAAACAGATTTTTTCCGCAAAAGCTCCTGCTCCTGCCTGCTGACCGTCCCCACATTTCGGTCATATCGCGCCGGATGCAGCAATACGGGCTGCACATCCCGATCCTCATGTCCTGTTTGATTCTGCCGTTTCATTTCTCAGCCTCCCGATACCTTGGAAAACGCTTTTAGCAAATCTCCATCGTTCAGCTTATCATCAATCATGACCCTCTTATTATTGACGGAAACAAATCCAAAATTCTTGATTTCCCTGTAATTGAGTCCCGCAATTTGAAGCGCCTCATCGCAGGTACAGCCATCCGGCACTTCATAAATGCGTTCTTGATCCTCTCCAAAATATTTTTTTAATGTGCCTCGTAAGGCTATGGTAATCTTCATTTTTCCTCCTAGCATTTAACATCCTTGCCTGAACAAGCTTTTTCAAAGAAACTACTAAAAATGAGTAGCAATCGTTATATTTTTTATATTTGCTACTTTATTTTCAAGCGTTGCGACTGTGCAAGCGGCATTAACGCAAATTTTTTCTCCTATCATGACGCTCTGACCGCTGCAAGCCTTGAAAACAGAGTAGCATTTGCATAAAAAACAATACATGCTACACAAATAATCACATTTTACAAAAAAAGCTAATTTCGCCGCCTTCATGAAACCCGCAGAGATTAAAATCGTGACGCACAGCCCGCACCCAAACGCTCCGATTACAGCAACGCAATCCACCCGCAGCCTCATTCTTTTCACCGCCACAAACGACTATCACTGATATGGATCGCATACGGCCTACCCGCAAAACGCTCGCCCTGCCAATGCCTGCAAGCGCCCTTTGCCCAGCGCCGTAAACGAAAATCGCTGATACGAATTGCAAACGCTCCGGCCACATCCCACTCATACCAACTCATGCCACCCCAAAAAAACGAAATACAGGGCAGATAAAGAAATATCTGCCCTGATTATACATCATTTGATCATGCTTTGTCAGCCTGTTTTCTGCTCCCGCCATGAAATCGCCTTCCGGCGCCGGCTTATGCTTCGAAACCATTTACCTACAGCAGCGACTGAATCAGCTCTTCCGGCATCGTGCCATCCTTGTTCCAGCCCATCACTTCATAATACTGATCCAGCATATCCTCGAAGGCCTCCGGCGGAATTGCCTGCCCTGCCGCAGGACCATTTTGGAGCGCTTCCGTTACAACTCTCTTCGGAACGGTATCATGCGTCCTGTTAAAGCCTTCCCGCTGGTTAAACGCCCTGGCGATATTGATCACGCGGCGGCCAACATCCTTCATGTCCTCCGCAGTCCAATCCTTTCCGGTAACCAAACGCATCAGCTCTGCCATCATGTCATAATTGCCCGTCAATGTACCCCAGAAGTCGCAGATACAGAGACTGAACTTCACCGCATTGGTTAATTGCAGGTCATATACCAGCTGACCCTTGCCCTCTGCCGTATATGGCGGGATGGAAGCCGCGAAAACCTCTTCATTCGGCGCATAAGCTCTCATATGGCAAGCGCCCCTGTCAGAAATCGCATAGGATAACGCCATGCCCCACGAACCACGCGGCTCATACTGCGGATACTCCAGACCCTTAACCTGCATCGCAAACTCCGTTCCGCCGTATTTTTCCGATGCGATCTTCACGCCATCAGCCAGCTCCGCGCCAACGCCCGTTCTCGTTGCCATCTCCTTCAGAAGCCTGATCATGCCTTCACCGTCACCGAATTTAATGCCGAAATCGTGAAGACCTTTTTCTGTCATTTCCATCGCCCAGATGATCGTATCGCCGGAGCTGATCGTATCAAGGCCCATATCGTCAGCAACCTGATTGAATTTAACGATGGAATACGGATCGCGGATACCCGCATTCGGCCCTGCGACGGAAATCGATTCATATTCAGGGCCTTCACATACCGCATCGCCGATCTTAAGGAAATTACCGCAGCCAAGGCCGCAGCTTCCGCAGCCTCTTTTCCCTTCCCGATGCTGGATCAGCACATCGCCGTTGTACTCCGTCCACTGCACATCCGTCGTATCGGAAAAGTTTTTCCACGGGAGGATACCGCCATCGTTGCAGGCTTCCAGAAATGCCGTCGTTCCCGCATCATATACGAACGTATTGTCCTCCTGCAAAACATCCTCGTGCAAAATCTCCAGGATTCTGTCGGTCGTCTTCTCAATATCCGGCACTTTCACGCCGCCCGTTCCTTTGATGAGGATTGCCTTCATCTTTTTCGAACCCATCACAGCGCCGATGCCGCCTCTTCCGGCCTGCCTGTAATAATCCGAATTGATACAGGCCATCTTGCTCAAATTCTCTCCGGCAGGTCCAATGGACATGATGCTGTAGTCAGTTCCGTATTTTTCGGCTAAGATCGCTTCCGCCTCGTGCGAGCCAAGCCCCCACAAGTCTTTCGCTTCAACAAATTCAACCTTATCATCTTCGATCAGGACATATCCCGGCTGATCAAACACGCCCTCAAAGATAATCATATCGTATCCGGCAAATTTGATTCTGATTCCTACATGGCCGCCGATCGAGCAGTCGTTCATCGTTCCCGTCGCCGGAGACTTTGCTGCTACCGAAAGCTTACCCGAACAAGGCACAGGCGTTCCCGTCAAAGGACCTGTCGTCAGAAACAGCTTATTATCAGGACCGAGCGCATCGACGCCCGGCTTCAATTCTTCATACATATAGCGGATGGCAAGACCCTTTGAGCCGATGTATTTTTCTGCGAAATCCATGCGCAGCGGCTCTGTGGAGGCTTTCTTGTCAGTAAGATTGACTCTCAATACTTTGTTCTGATATCCTAACATTGTCATTTTTTATACCTCCCTTGTCTATTCAAACGTCAACGCATTCTGCGGACATGTCTTCACACATTTCGGATCGCCCTTGCACGTATCGCATATATGCGCTTTTTCGTCCCTGATTCGCACTACCTTCTTCGGACATTTCTCTGCGCAGATTCCGCAGCCGATGCACTTGTCCATATCAACTTCTATGTATTCGCCCATCTTGATCGCTTCTGTCGGACATGACTTGGCACAGATTCCGCACAAAATACAATAATGATCCGCATACTTCAGCGCCCCTTTATCGTAATACGTTTCGATCGCAATTCGTGCTTTGGAAGGAATGTACTCGCCTTCCTTGTATGCAGAACAGACCTGTGCGCACAACTGGCAGCCTATGCAGCTTTCCTTATTGAATTTTAGTCTTTTCATTTTGCATCTTCCTTTCCGTTTTTTCTGCAAAAAAATAGCAAAGCAGAACCGCCTCATCATTTGAGGATTCGTTTCTCCTTTGCACAATGGCAGGCAGCGAAATCGCTTTCACTACCCTGACGTTTTCACCGGCATCGAGTGTCATGTGAAAATCGGAGGATATTCAATTGTATTCTGGTTTACTACTTACTGATACCTGGATTATACATGATGATGCAAATATTTTCAACCGTAGATTAAAGGGAATTTTACCCGATTTACGGCAGGCGGCGATTTAATCTGCTTTTCCCATCGCCTCCATGATCTTTTTCGTTTCCCACGCTTTTGGCAGCCTGATCGAAAGAGCCATGCACAAGGCGGCGGCAGCAGCGAAAATAACAAGAAAGGCAGAGTAAGGATAATCGAATAAATGCCCATATACCTTCATGTCCGAGATGTTGTACAAATAGCGCACGACTGGCATGGAAAGAAAATATGCCGCCACAGCGGAGATCACGCTGAGGATCATGTTTTCCATTAAAAATACTTGCTTTACCATCAAAACACTCATCCCGACTGCACGCAGCATGCAAATCTCACGTGTTCGCGTATGCATACGGTATTTTAAATTGTTCGCAATATTGATCAGGACCAAAACGAAAGCAACAATGGCAATGCTGTAGATATATACCATCTGTTTTGCATAAAACATTTCATTTTGTTTGATGTTGCCGATCAAACTTCGTGTCGATACCTCATCGCTTTCCGCTCCTATGCTGATCAGCTCCCGCTCCAATACATCCTGCTTTTCCGATGATATGTTTTCATCCGTATCGATGTAAATGCATTGATATCGCCCGTCCGGTGCTATTTTCCTGAAATTTTCATCGCTCGTAATCAAGTGCGGGTATATGTCCCCGCGATTGCAGTCATACATATACTCAAAGGAAACGATAGCTGCAATTTTATATGTCTTGTAAATGTATTCGCCGCTGTCCGCAAGCATCTCATATGCAAGCGTATCCGTGTCGAAGTCCGCGCGATACTTCACGGTGATTTCATCGCCCGCCTGGTAATCCATCAGCCGCTTGCCATCCTTGTACCAGCCCGCAATATCGTTCTCCTTCGCAGGATCCATGCTCAGCACAGCCAGGATGATTTCATCCTCCTCAAGGCCTTCCGCCTCAAAGTCCCCGGAAACCACATAAGGCGCAAGTGCTTTTAATGCGGTTTCATTATACCCCGATAGGGCAGTCTTATAAATCTGGTTCGTTCCGTCATACCCCCTTAAATCGTACCCGTATTGTTTTTTCAGATCGGCATTCATTTTCTCGTAATAGCGGTCGTTGCGTTTTACTCCGTCTTCATCAACGACACGCACCCGTATTCCGGCCGAGGTTTTTATTTGGGAAACGCCGTCTGTACTTAGAATCCTGTCCGCATCCTGCCGCGGCACGCCCTGCGCCGGACTGTTAAATCTCCTTGCGCTCATTTCATACTGCCCGTTTAAATACCACAATTCTTTCGTATCCGCCCGGTAAGACTGCAAAATTTCTATTTTATACGCCAATGCGGTAAACAATACGATCCCGGCACAAAGCGTAATGACGGCAAATACACTTAGCTTGATATTCTTGAAAAGGTAATTACAGCTTATCGAAAACAACGCTTGCAGCTTCTTCGTCCGCGCTTTGATTTCAGGAAAATGCAGACAGTTTCTTTTCGCCTGCGCCGCACCTGATATCGTCTCCATGGCAGGTTTTCCGGCTATGCTCCGGGCTGCAAAGAAGCCAGTCAGTCCCACAAGCGCTGCCATCACGATCATGCAAAGGACAATCTGCCGCTGCGGTATTACAAGCCCGTATTCTACACTCTTATCATATAAATAGACAACTGTGCCCACATCTCCTGAAAGCATCGCCACGACATACGCTGCGGAAATTCCCGCGATAAGCCCTGCAAGCATTCCCGGAACATAGATCCGATACAGCTCAGCAAGGATCATGCCCAAAAGCTGCCGCCTGCTCATGCCGAGCGCGCATAGAATCCCATACTGCTTTTCCCTTGCAGACAGCACGATCCTGTAAATCCCATAAAAAACCACCAGGCAAATCAGCAAAACCACCCCGATGATCTGCACATCGATTTTGTTGAGTTCTTTAAAATCCTCCCGTGCCGGGCATTTCCTGATCTGTTTTTTAGAAACGCCGAGCGCATTTTGCACCTCCTTGATGATGTCATCGTAATGCTTACCGTCCTTTACTGTAATGTAAGCAGTATACGATGCATCCCCGCTCTGCTCTGTTGCGGCATATAACTGCAATGTGCCGTAGCCCACATTGCCCCGCATATCTGATAAGATCCCCGTGACCGTCACACGCTGCGTTTTGCCGCAACTGTCTTCAAATGCGATTTCACTGCCAGGCTTGGGGCTGACGCCGAGGTTCATCAGCACCCATTTTTCCGCAGCGACCTCATTTTGCGCCCTTGGCAGCCTGCCTTCCTTCACAGTTGCCATCAAAGTAATATATTCATCATCCCCTTTTGAAAGATAGAAGCTTTTGCCGTTGCTGCTGCAATACCCGGTATCGCCCTCCTCGACCGCCACATGGCTGATTTTCGGATTTGATTTTAACTGCGAAAGCTGCGCATAGGACAAATCCTCGATCAAGCAATCCGAGGGCGTAAACATCGTCTTGTATTCAATATTTTCCGTTCTGTGGTTCGTATGGATGAGGATCAGCATGGAAGAAGCCAGCATAAATGTTAATGCAAAGCTGAAAAACAATGCGGCTGTGTTTTTCCTGTAAAATTTGATAAATCTCTTATGTAATATGAACTGGTTTTGATTTTTCATTTGAAGTCTCCTTTTTTCGCCAAAGGTCAAATTTCATCTTCTATAGAAAGGCTCACTGCGCTGGGGCGGGTCTTGCGGACCGAACGGAGCTGACCGTGCTGTGTCAAACTGATTTTGCGGGCCTGACTGCGCTATGCTAGACTGATTTGCGGGCTTGACTGCGCTATGCTAGACTGATTTGCGGGTTTGACTGCGCTATGCTAAACTGATTTGCGGGTTTGACTGCGCTGCGCTAATTTCACGAATTTAACCGCCAATTACGAAAAAGACCGCCAATTAGACTCAAGCCGCTTGAGTTCAAGTCGCTTTGCACGACCCACCCGCCCTCTTTACACGATTTGCACGCCTTCTTCTTCGTGCCGCTTTATACGATCCGCCCGTCTTCGATCCGAATAATCCGCTCCGCAAGCTGTGCGATTTCCTCGTTATGCGTGATCATGACGATCGTCTGGTGAAACTGCGTGCTTGTAATCTTGAGCAAGCCCAGCACATCCTGGCTCGTCGCCGAATCGAGATTTCCGGTCGGTTCATCCGCCAGGATAATCGCCGGTTTTGTGACAAGCGCCCTCGCGATCGCGACTCTTTGCTGCTGCCCGCCCGATAACTGATTCGGGAAGCTTTTTAATTTGCCGTCCAGCGCCAAAGCCTCTGTGATTTCACCGATATACCGGCTGTCTGCCGGCCGCCCGTCCAGCTTTAATTGCAATATGATATTCTCATATACATTGAGCATGGGAATCAGATTATAATTTTGAAAGATAAATCCGATCATCCGCCGCCTGAATACGGTCAATTCCTTTTCTGTAAATGCGCCCAAGGTTTCCCCATCGATGATAATCTCTCCGCTCGTAGGCACGTCAAGCCCTCCGGCGATATTTAAAAATGTCGATTTACCGCTTCCCGATGTCCCGACAATAGCGACAAATTCACCCCGTTTCACGGTCAAATTGATTCCATTCAGCGCATTGACCTGCGCCTCGCCTTTTCCATATATCTTTTTTAAATTTCTTGCTTCTAAAATTACCATTTTCGTTTCCTCCTGTTTCCCTGTCTTCTCCTAGCTTTCTTGCTTGCGTTCCAGCTTCCTCCTGTTTTTCCGTGTTTTTCAGCTTTTCCATGTTTTCTGCTTTTCCAGCTCGCTCCTATTCTCAACGCTTTTCTTTTCTCTTCAGATTCTGCCTATTTTTCTAGTTTTTTCTTAAAATTTCCCGCGCCGCCTTCGACATGGAAAAATCCACCCCTGTGAAAGCACGGGATTTGCACCCGCCAGGCGAACATACAAGCCAGCTTTTCCGCAAACGCATATCTCGCTCCCACCCAAACACAGACACGGCATTCGTCAGGAGAACATGCAAGCCAGCTTTTTTCCACAACAGTACGATTTGGTTATGTCCCTGTGAATGCGAACCGGTTCATTACAAAAATGAAACGGTTCGGGACGAGAAAAGAACCCGCACCCCTGTGAATGCGAACGCCGATTTCGGCATGTCCACGATCGATCCCATAACAGGGACACAGCCTCCCCTGCGAATGGCATAGCTGCCGCATTCGTCATACGAAAACACAAATCCACTTTCGTTCTGTGAAAACATGAGCGAACTTTTTTCCGTGAAATGTTTCCGCAGGAAACAATAACCCGCCATAAAAAATAGCCTGTGCGGCAAACGGGTTCTCCCCTGTCTGCAATACAGACTATATCATACAAATATGCCAAAACGGTTTCCAGAATATATCACTTCTGTGACAATTCGCGATAACATTCCTCCGGCACGGAATTCCTGCCGCTCCACCGGGAAACTGCATCTGAAAAGCTGCATCTGAAAAGCAACGGCATGAAGCATTCACCACGCAGAGCAGCAAAACTTTTCACGACAATTCATGCTTTAAGAAAAACAAAGAAAAGGTGCTTCCCTTTCCCGCCTCTGAATTTACCTTGATGTATCCATGCTGGGCTTCCATGATTTCCCGCGCCAGATAAAGACCGATCCCCGTACCTTTTTCACCATGCACTGCTTCTGAACGGTAAAATCTCGTAAAAATTTTTCCATGTTCTTCTTCCTTGATTCCAAGTCCGCTATCCGTTACATCCAGCCTCAAAAAAATCGTATAAAGTCTGACCTTTACCGAAACCCGGCCTCCTTGCGGCGTATACTTGATCGCATTATCAATGATATTGCCCGCCGCTTCGATCGTCCACTTCCGGTCAAATACCGCCGATTCCTGCGAATTTTCTATCGTAAGCTCTATGTGCTTTTCCGCTGCACGAGGTCCGTACTGCTCCCTTAATGCCTGCAACACGCTCTCGATGGGTTGCCGGACAGGCAACACCGTAATCAATTCCTTTTCCATGCGGGATAATTTCACGAGCAGCCGGATAAAAAAATCCAATTGAAAGGCCTGCTCCAGGATAGCGTGTATTTCCTCCGCCATTTGCTCCGCCGCCTCGCCAAAACGCTGAACTGAATCTACGGATTCCCCTTTCGCCTCATCCAAAAGCTGACTCGGCACAGGATGCGCGATTCCCACCGCCTCACCAGAAAACTGACCCGAAACGGGGTGAACATCCCCCGCCGCCTCGCTAGGCCCGCTGCCTGCCGACAATGCCAGTTCTTCCGCAAGAAGCTGCGCATACAATATGATGCCCGAAGCTGGCGCTGCCGCCTGATGCGAAATATCCGACACCAACCTCTGCAAATTTTCTTTCTGCTCTAACAATTCCCGATAGCCTTGCTGGTTATCACAGATATAACGCCGCATACTGTTTTCAAGCAAAGATGCGCCTGACTCGTCAAAATGCTGGCTCTCAAACGTCCCGGAAACCGCACGGTCGATCATATCCTGTAAACGGGCCAGCATTCTTTTTTCCCTCATTTTAAAGTAGACCACAATCCCCACGCATACGACACATAAAACGCCTAATGCGCCCACCAATAAAATCACCATATATACCCAGTCCCATATACTGTTTTGATATGCTCCGGCTGGTCTTTATGCAGCCCAAGCTTTTTCCGCAATCTGCTGATCGCCGTGGTAAGGGCATGCGCCTCTACAAACTGGGACTCCCCCGGCCAGGCTTCATCAATTAACTGACTGCGGCTTACGCTTTTGCCTTTATTCTCCGTCAGGCAACGCAAAAGCCGCTGCTCCGTAGCGCTTAACTGCACCGCCCGGCCTTTATGTAAAAATTCCATTTTATAAAAATCAAAGTAAAAGTCACCCTCCTGAAAAGCCTCCGTCTTCCGAACCCCATCCCGAAGCCATACATTCACCCTGGCGCGCAAAATACCCAGGCTGAACGGCTTCGTAATATAATCGTTTGCACCCTGTTCAAGTCCCGACACAATATCCATCTCCATGCTGTTCGCTGTAAGCATAATAACAGGAATCTCACTTTCCCTGCGAAGCTCCGCAAGATAATCCATCCCACTGCCATCCGGGAAGTTGACATCGAGCAGCACCAAATCAAACGTCTGCATGGCAAATTGCTCCCGCGCCTCCGCAAGCGAATACGCCTGTGAGCAGGAATACTCCCTGCGGAGCGCGAGCTTGATCCCCTCACTTAGCCTTTGATCATCTTCAACAATTAAAACTCTTTTCATCTTTTCCCCTTTAAACGCCCGCATTCGAATCACTATGATTTGCATTTGCAACGCATCGGCCTCGCCGACAATTCGCCATGATTTGCATTTGCAACATACTCGCTTGATCTGCTCTCATCACGATTTGCCTTTACAACACGCCGACTTCACCTATGTTCATCACGATTTGCTTTAAAAAACGCTCGCTTCATCTGCTAATCGCCGTAATTTACCTTTACAACACGCTCCTACAATTCACCGTGATTTACCTTTACAAAATGCTCGCTTTACCTGCTGTTTCACTGCGACTTTCATCTGCGGAATGCCGACTTCACCTATGTTCCAGCCCTTGATTCTACCCGGCCGCCATAAAAACGACTTCCCTCCACCGCCTTTTTCCCGTATCGCTTCATATATTTTCTCTCCTTTATTATAAGGCCGCCCGGCATTTATGCAATACCAATTTACGGATATCCCCAGCCACGCGAAAAGACCGGCATTCTACTAGCCTCAGCGCAGTGGCAAGGTAAAGATAAATGCAAGAATGCAAAACGCCTCGCATCAGCAACCGAATGCCTCGCATCAGCAACCGAATGCCTCGCATCAGCAGCCGAATGCCTTATATCAGCAACAGAACGCCCCGCATCAGCAGCCGTGAATATCTATACATTCACTATTTTTCAAGAAACCTTGTTAAAATGATTATTTTTTGCTATTTTTTCGAGTTAACGCACACTAACCACCGTTTATTTTTCTTTATCGTCCTCCATAAATATCCATTTATGTTCTTTTTTAGGCATTTTACTGTACCATAGACGCCAGTTTGCCCTTTTTCATGACCAGCATAACGAAAAAGGTGTATGTTTATTTCTTTCATCGCATATTAATTCATTTTTCCTTCTAAAACGAACCTGTTAGTGTGCATTAACCTTCAAATTCCGAGAAAATTAGTCATAATACCAAATATTTCAATACCGAATATTTAAACGACAAAGATTTCAGTCCACAATCCCCCAAACTCCCGCCAAAAAAGTAACGCTCTATCTCTGCCAGCGAAAATTTTACGCACCTCAAACTCTGCCAATAAGAATTCTACACATTTCAAGCTTTGCCAATAAGGACTTTCCGCATCTCAATCTTTACCAGCAAGAACGCTACACAATTCCACCTCCTGCCTGACAGCAAGCCTTATTGTCATACTCTCTTTTCTACAAAATTTTTGTTTTTTTCAATTATTTACTTGGCTTTTAATAGTTGCCTTCAATAAGCACATTACACGATCAAACCGAACCCGTTTCTCTTGCACGCTAGGCATACTTTTGCTATAATCTGATTAGAATATTTTGTCAAGTTTCAGCCACACAATAATTTAATCACCATATTATTTCGAGTTTTAGACATACCGCAATTTGATTGGCGTATTTTCACGAGCTTTAATCGTATTTCAGACTCCAGGAGGGCGCCACACATGAAGAAAATCCAATGCTACGATGCACCTAAATATAAAAGCGATGATTATTCTTTCATCGAAAACAATATTTATAAAATCGATACAGGTAAGGAAAGTTTATATGTAACTTCGTTGACTTTTATGCAGGAAGCCGAGTTCGGCGAAGGGAAAAACGCAGGTGAAATTTCGCAATATCCGCTGGAAGATCTGCTGGACAAATTTTATTGCCATATATCTGATTTTTATGAAAGTGAAAACCTGCCGCAAGCGCAAAGGAAAGGAAGGTTCATATATGAAGAAACGAAAATTTTCCACAACAGCCGCACTTGTCCTGTCGCTCTTGCTCCTGGCTGGCTCGCTAGCGGGCTGCACAGGAACATCAGGGGACGATAAATCCGGCAACAAGGATGGTTCAGATGCGTCCGCCGGACAAACAGCATCCGATAACGGAAGCGAAACGAATTTTCCGGGAAGCTATGCAGTACCGGAGGGCTGGGTAAAGGCCGACAAGTATTCCACTCCGGATAAACTCATGTATGTCGAAGCGGGTCATGAGAATGATGAAATGCCCGATAATATCTCCATCGAAGTTGGCACAAACAAATATAACGCCGATGAGCATGAGAAATTCCGCGATGCGATCGTGCAGCAGCTTACCATGCAGCTACAAGGCGTTGACGCCACCTTAACTGGAGACGGCACTTATACGAAACAAAACGATATTCTCTACATCTTTACGATCAGTGAAGAAGACGCAGTGACAAAACAATATTATATTGTGGGCGATAAAAGGTACTGCCTGATCCACCTGACCAACTTCACAGGCTCTGAAAACGCAGACAACGCGGCGCAGACCATGGCAGATAGTTTCGTCTGGGATTAACCGAAGCCTACCTAGTCCAGTTACCAGTCAATATCTCACGGCCAATCCACAACGATTCGCTTGCGCCCGATTGACCTTTGCCACGCGTCCATACCGCTTCGCATTCTGCAAGTTCCCACATTTTTCCAGTCATTTGGCAAACAACCATATCTGCTGGGTATTTGCAAAATCCCGTATCTGCTTGGCATTTGACAGCACCCGCGCCCGATTGACAACGATTTACCCAGATTCATTTTACAATTAATGAAAGCCTGCATTTTAGTTCTGGACAAACATACCATTATGCGTTACAATAAATTGGTAATCAAAACTGAATATATTCCGAGCATACCGTTCTAAGGCTTGTTTTGTAAAACGCTATGAGCTGTATGCCGATGGGTATAAGGGGAAACTCTTCTGCCTCCCGTGTTTGGAAAGGAATGATGTTTAACGCTGTGGCTTAGTCATAAGGTCTTTCATTCCGAAAGACCTTTTTATTATGCAAATGGCATGCTGGCAAATCCGGCTTTGCTCTTTACGGCCCGGCGGCTGATTCGGCTTGCAGATGAAATACGCTGCATTACATTATTACTTTCTTTTTTTATTGGAATAGGAGGAACACATGAAAAAAAGAATTTTTGCACTGGTCATGGCACTGGCTATGACGCTGACCATGACCATGGTACTTTCCAGCTGCGGCGGCGGTGAAGAAGAGCAGGCAGAAGTGGAAAGCAAGGGAACGATTACGCTGGCAACCACCACAAGCACCAAAGACAGCGGTCTTCTCGATGAAATCCTGCCTGAATTTACAAAGGCTACAGGCTGGGAAGTTGACGTTGTATCCGTTGGTTCAGGCGAAGCGATGGAAATGGGCATGAACGGCGAAGCCGACGTGCTGCTGGTACACTCCCCTGCTGCGGAAAAAGAATATGTCGACGGCGGACATGCTGATGAAGACGGCAGAATGGATGTTATGTACAATGACTTCGTTGTAATCGGGCCAGAATCCGACCCTGCTGCAATCGGCGAGAACGCTTCCGATGATGCTGTTGCTGCATTCACGGCAATCATGGACAAGCAATCCACATTCGTATCCAGAGCCGATGACTCCGGCACGCATAAGAAAGAGCTTTCTATCTGGGAAAAGGCTTCCCTGACGCCTTCCGGCGAATGGTATGTAGAAGCAGCGGCAGGCATGGGCGATGTTATCACTATGACTGACGAAATGACTGGCTACACATTATCCGACAGGGCAACCTGGCTCAACGTAGGAAAAAACACTGCACTGAAGATCCTTTGCGAAAAAGATCCGAGCGGCGTTTTAAACAACCAGTATGGCGTAATCTGCGTCAACCCTGAAAAGAACGAAAACATCAAGCACGATGGTGCAAAGGCATTCCAGGAATGGATCGTTTCCGAAGATACGCAAAAGCTCATCGGTGAATACGGCGTAGAGGAATACGGGCAGGCACTGTTCGTTCCAAACGCAAACGCTGACGCTGAATAAACAATTTACCGATAAACATGGATACGATTGGACAGGGATTTGTAGAAGCATTCCGGCTCATATGCGCAGGAGATGCTGAAATATTCGAAATCGTGGGTCTGTCTCTGTATGTTTCATTTTCCTCAGTGGTGATATCGACCCTCATCGGTATCCCGCTGGGGATTTTATTAGGAATCCGAAAATTCAGGGGCAAAGGCGTGAT
This sequence comes from uncultured Eubacteriales bacterium, assembly GCA_910585135.1. GTDB lineage: Bacteria > Bacillota > Clostridia > Peptostreptococcales > Anaerovoracaceae > Lentihominibacter. The sequence goes on along the minus strand of CAJUEB010000030.1, from coordinate 1,884 downwards.
TGTACGGATCATATATACGCTCATGAGCCTGCCGCCGGTAATTGCAGGCCTTGTGGTATTCCTTATTTTGATGCGCAGAGGCCCGCTGGGCAGCCTGCAGCTCAATTATACCGTCCCGGCGATGATCATCGCCCAGATTACTTTGGTAACGCCGATCATCATTGGACTCACCTACAATATCGTGAAGGAAAAAGCGCCCCTGGTGGACAGCCTGGGCATTACGTTAGGCGCGGGCAGGCTGCGCAGGATGTGGCTGCTCATATACGAAATGCGCGTCGGCATCACGACCTCCGTCATCTCCGGTTTCGGCAGAGCCATTTCCGAGGTTGGAGCCGTGATGATCGTAGGCGGCAACATCAAGGGCAAAACACAGGTGATGACCACTTATATCTCCCAGTTAAAAGGGATGGGAAACTACAACAGAGCAATGGCGGTCGGGATCATTCTGCTATGCATATCTTTTCTCGTGACCGCCGCCCTCTATCATTTCCAGGAACGGGAAAGCAGGTGACTTTGCAATGAATGTAACCTTTCAAAATCTGCAAAAGTCCTTTGACGGCAGAAAAGTGCTGGTTCTTGATCAAGGCTTGATCAAAAGCGGCAGCAGGACGGCGATCATCGGCCCGAACGGCGCTGGGAAAAGCACCCTGCTGCGGATCATCGCTGGACTCGAACCAGCGGACAGCGGCGTTTTATTATATGAAAATTCCGCTGCATTCCCCCGCATGGATATTACGATGGTTTTCCAAAAGCCATATCTCATTTCCACTACTGTAGAAAAAAACATTGCCTACCCAATGAAGCTGCGCGGATATGAACCCGCCTTGATTGAACAGCGTACAAATGAACTGATGGAAGAGTTAAACCTGACCGGGCTTAGGAAACAAAAAGCATGGAAGCTATCCGGCGGGGAGACCCAGAAGGTCGCGCTGGCAAGGGCATTGTCCTTCCAGCCAAAGCTTTTGCTTTTGGATGAACCGACGGCCAATATCGACCCATATACTACGGCGGAAATCGAAAAAATGCTGCTTTCCATCGGCATGCCAAAGGACAGCACACCAAGCACATCAAAAGACGGCACACCAATGAATAGCATATCAAAGGATGATCTGACAAAAAATAGCATATCAAAAATCGGTACAGCAAAAAATAGGACAGCAACAAGCGGTACAGTGAAGGGCGACAGAACAACGAATGGCACATCAGGGAATCACGCTCCAAACGATCACACGCAAAAGGACAGCACAGAAATGAATATGCAAGATAGCACGCAAAAAGAGCAAAAAGAGACGCAGGATGCAAGGCAAGGAACAACCATCGTCCTCATCACCCATAACTTAGCGCAGGCAAGGCGCGTATGCGATGAAGTGATGGTGCTCCACGAGGGAAAGCTGATTGAAGCTGGGCCATGCGAAAAAGTCTTGCTCGATCCACAAATGCAAGAGACGCGCAGGTTCGTGGAGGGCGAGCTGTTGATTTAATCGTTTTAAGAGAAAGATCAGCATATAAACATTGTTCGCGAGGCAACATGAATTTGTTCTTTCCTTATAAACGCTCACTCTACTATGCACTCCCAAAGAAATCAACAACTGCCCGCACATCAAAAATAAACCAATTCATGAAACCAGAAATAAACCGATGGCAAAGGATTATCACACATCCGGTCATCGGTTTTTTTCACCAAAAATCCTATTATTACGTTCCCTGCTTCTGCACTTCATTATTCCCTCCCCTTTCCCCCTTTCGCTATAGCCAGCCCGCCCCAGAGCAAAAGCTCATATTTCATATTATGATGTAAAACGATCACGAAATTTACATAAATTGCAAAATGTGATTTTTTGAGTAGCAAATGCAGAATTTTGATTAATTGCTACTTTGTTTTCA
>CAJUEB010000029.1 GCA_910585135.1 uncultured Eubacteriales bacterium | reverse complement strand
TTTGGCTCTGCGCTTAAAATGAAGGGGATCGAAGCTTTCCTGGACGGCTTGGCAGCATTTACAAAGCCTCTTGCATATCCGCCGGAATTTGGTGCGAAGGTATATAAGATTACCAGAGACCGAAAGGGAAACCGCCTCACCCATATGAAGATAACGGGCGGCGTTTTGCATACGAAGGATATGATCGCAACGGGGGAAAAAGTCGAACAGATCCGCATTTATTCCGGCGAAAAGTTTACCGCTGTTGACAGTGTCCGCGCGGGCGGGGTTTGTGCTGTAACGGGACTTACGGATACATATGCCGGGCAAGGGCTGGGTTATGAACGGCAGGCGGATGCGCCGGTGTTGGAATCGGTGCTGCTGTATCAGGTGATTTTGCCGCCGGGGCAAGATGCCCATGATGCATTGACCAAACTGCGACAACTTGCGGAAGAAGATCCCCAGCTACATATCGTATGGAATGAGCAGCTCCAGGAAATCCAGATGCAGCTTGCGGGCGAAGTACAGCTCACGGTATTAAAAAATCTCATTTTGGAACGGTTCGGGTTTTCGGTGGAATTTGGGGAAGGCAGCATTTCTTATAAGGAGACGATCAAAACGCCTGTCTGTGGCGCGGGTCATTTCGAACCGCTGCGGCATTATGCCGAGGTGCATATCCTGCTCGAACCGGGAAAGCCGGGCAGCGGTCTGACGTTTGATACGGTTTGCAGTGAAGATGTGCTGGACAGGAACTGGCAGCGGCTGATCATGACGCACCTTGCGGAGCGGGAGCATATCGGCGTGCTGACGGGTTCACCGATCACGGATATGAAGCTGACGCTATTGACGGGGAAAGCGCACTTAAAGCATACGGAGGGAGGCGATTTCCGGCAGGCGGTATACCGTGCGGTTCGTCAGGGACTGCGAAAGGCGGAATCAGTGCTTCTTGAGCCGTGGTATGAGTTCCGCCTGAAAATTCCGGCAGAGATGGTCGGCAGGGCGATGTCGGATGTGCAGAGAATGGGCGGACAGGCTGGCGAGCCGGAATTGGCAGGCGAGTTTATGGTACTTACTGGAAAAGCGCCCGTGTCGGAAATGAAAGATTATTCCCTTGCAGTCGTTTCCTACACCAAAGGGCATGGGACTTTATTCTGCACGTTGTGCGGGTATGAACCGTGCCATAATCAGCAGCAGGTGATCGAGCAGATTGGATACGATGTCAGCCGGGATGCAGAAAACACAGCGGATTCCGTGTTTTGCAGGCATGGTGCTGGGGTTACGGTCAAGTGGGACGAAGCGGACGAATGGATGCATCTGGAAAGCGGCTGGCCGCCTGAAAATACGGCAGAAATGGCAGGCGAAGGCTTGCTTCTGGATGCAAACGCGGCAAACGGAAAAGCGGCGGGCGGCTCGGCGTCCATTTATCGGGGAACGAAGGAAGAAGACGAGGAGCTTGCGCGGATTTTCGAAAGAACTTATGGCAAACCAAAGCAGCGGACTGTGATTCCGAAGCGGGAGATTTTTCCCAGTCCGGAAAAGGTCGTGATCAAACCAGCCAAGGTGTTGGAGGAATACTTGCTGGTGGACGGGTATAACATCATTTTCGCCTGGAAACAGCTAAAGGAACTGGCGGAGGCGAACATGGACTCCGCGCGTCAGGCTTTGATCGAGATTCTGTCCAATTACCAGGGCTATAAGAAATGCCACGTGATCGTCGTCTTCGATGCTTATCGGGTAAAGGGCGGAAAGCGTCGGCATGAAAAGCACGGCAATGTAGATGTGATTTTTACAGCAGAGGCAGAAACGGCCGATATGTATATCGAGCGGACGGCTCACGAAAAAAGCAAGGAATACCTGGTGCGGGTCGCTACTTCCGACCGACTGGAGCAGATGATCATCGTCGGCAGCGGGGCGTTCAAGATTTCGGCTGATGCGTTTGAACTGGAAATCCAGAAAGCAGATCTGGAAATCACAGAACTGATTGAGGCGATGAACCAGAAGAATAAGCTGGCAGACCGGCGGGGGATCGAACTTCCGGAGCGGTAGCGGAAACCTTCTGTAGCGAACTTGTGCGGAAAAGCCTGTAAATAATAAAAAAATCCAAGCCTTCTATGGTAAAGTCAATTATCATAGGAGGCTATTTATATGGCAAGGAAAAAACAGCATTAAACAGCTTCGTGAATTTGTTATCGCGCACGAAAGAGGAATCCCGTAGTACTAATGTTTTATCCTCTTTTCACCGTTTTGCTCCTGGGATGTCGCAGGAACGGTGAAGCTAAGCATGAACATTACCGTTTGGCATTCATGTTGGGCGTTTTATTGACAGCGCTTCACCGTTTCAGCCGTCATTAAATAGCAAACGGTGAAATTTCGCAGGCAAAAAGCATAGCAGGCAGTTAGATTAGAAATCCCGCTTTCATGTTTCTGGTTATTTCACCGTTCCGCTGGGTTTTGGACTTCAAAACGGTGAAATCTGATGCGACAATCAGCCATTTCGTATTGCTTTGGCATCTTTCTATTCCGCTTTGATTCCTTGCTATTTTTCATCAATATGTCTTCTGATGAAACGATGTCGAAATTTGTCGAATGAAAACACTTGTAATTTTTTTACAGTTGATTTATGATAAGCACAAGAGGAATAAAATGGAAGACATGGAAATAAATATGAAATATATGGAGGCTTCGACGACAAACGAAGTGCATAAAGTTGATCAAACAAGCCGGGTTCAGGACGCGCATCAAATCGGCGGTGCAGACAAAACGGTTCAGGGGAAAACGGAACAAGCTGATCGAATGCATATCGATCGAAACAACAGCATTTATTCTTCAGCAGAAATCAAAACCTATATTGCCGAGGTGCGGTTGCTGATGACAGATGAAGCGGAATCGCTGACCGATGAAAAGGCTCTGGAGATCATCGAATCCTATGTGTTTTCCATGAAAAAAGCGCAGAGCTGTAGCTATCGGGAAAATCTCAGGTTGATCGAGCGGCTGTTCCTTTCCCTGCGAAAAGAGATGGACATTTTGCAGCCATATATAGAGGATAAGAGCATTTCAGAAATCATGGTGAATGGGAAGGATCACATTTTCGTAGAAAGGCGCGGCAAGATAGAACGTCTGCCGTTAAGCTTTGACAGCACAGAGGAATTGGAAGAGCTGATCAGGCGGGTGGTAGGAAAAAACCGAAAAGAACTGACAGAGCTGAATCCGATCGTCGATGCCAGGCTTTCAGATGGTTCCAGGGTTAATGCAATATATAAGAATATCGCCCTCAATGGTCCGATCTTGACCATTCGGAAATTTCCGGACAAGGTCATGACGATGGAAGATTTAATTCACAAAGGGACGTTGTCCGTAGAAGTAGCAGCATTCTTGAAGGTTTTGGTAAAGGCTGGTTATAACTGTTTTGTCTGCGGCGGTACATCATCGGGAAAAACGACGTTGCTGAATGTGCTTTCACAGTTCATCCCTCCGCAGGAGCGGGTCGTGGTGATTGAGGATTCCGCAGAACTACAGATCGAGCAGGTGGAAAACATCGTAAGGCTTGAGTGCCGGAGCGCGAATGTGCAGGGAAAAGGGCAGGTGGATATGTCTCAGCTCGTAAAAGCGAGCCTGCGTATGCGCCCCGATAGGATCATTGTGGGGGAAGTCAGGGGAAAGGAGGTGATGGATATGATTCAGGCGATGAACACGGGTCATGACGGCAGTCTCAGCACAGCGCACGCGAACAGTATTTCGGGAATGCTGAAAAGGCTGGAAACGATGTTTTTGCAAGCGGTGGATTTTCCGGTAGAAGCAATCCGCAATCAGATCATGGAGGGGATCGACATTATGATCCATATGAGCAGAATGCGGGATGGGAGCAGGAAGGTAATGGAAATCGCAGAGCTTGCGGGCATGGAGGCTGGGCAGATCAGGGTCAACCCGCTGTTTCGGCAAGGTACTGGGATGACAGGGAATCCACTGCTGCATCGGGAAAAGCTGGCCTTGGCAGGCTACGGAAAGCGTTAAAATGTTTTTAGGGGTATTGAAATGATAAAAGATTATTCTGTGTATGAATTATCTAAGTGGGAACGGCTGGGTTTTTATCTGGCAGGATATGTGTGTATCTCCGTGACCGTCTATCTTTTTTATCACAGCGTGATATTGGCAGCTTTATCAGGGGTGTTGATTCATTGGGGCGTGCCGTATTTTATGAAGTATATGGCGGATAAGCGGAAAAATGCGCTGGCTTTGCAATTTAAAGATCTGCTGTATTCGTTATCGGCGTCGGTGGCGGCAGGAAGGCAGATGGAGGATGCGCTGATAGAAGCTGAGGGAAATTTATCTGTGATTTATGATAAAAATGAGCCGATTATGAAGGAATTGAGACACATCAGGATCGCGATCACCGAGAATAAAGAGAGTGATAAGCTGCTGCTTCGGGATTTTGCCTTTCGGAGTAAAAGCGAGGATATCAATAATTTCGTCCAGGTGTATATTACCTGCCGCAACATGGGCGGCAATTTAGAGAAAATCATCGGCCATACCACCGAAGTTTTAAACGATAAGATGAGCATAGACAGGGAAATCAAGACGCTGACGGCGCAGAAGAAGACTGAGGGCAGGATTATTTCCATGATGCCGTTTATGATGCTGCTTCTCTTAAATGTATTTTCCTATTCCTATATCGCTCCCTTATATACATCTTTCGCAGGCCGTCTCATTATGACGGCAGCATTGGCAGCGATTTGTTATGGGATGTATTTGATGGAGAAAATTTCAGAAATACAGGTCTAGGGAGGCGTTGCAGGGGATATGGGAGCTTACGAAAATATGGGGATTAAAGAGAATGCAGGCTTTTGCAAGCGATGCAGGAAATGATAGGGGATAAGGGAGGGGTTTGCAGGTGGGAAGCAAACAAGGAAAATCGGGAAAAGTGCAGCTCGCATCGATACGGCACAGGAGCAAAACGACAGAGATGACAGTTGAATCGGCGAAGGCGTATACCAAAAAACAGATCACGGCAGTATTGATTATCGGCATGGTGCTTTTGCTGGTGGATTTTATCGCAGCGTCAAATAATATGCTGGAAGTGGAAAACTCGTACGGGCAGTTGTATATCACGAGGCCGGAGGCCGGCGGAAGCAGTGGCAGTTTATCTTTGAAGGCGAAGATTTCGGGAGAAGACGGAAACTATGAAAAAAAGATAAATGTAATGCTGGAGCCTTATCAGGGAAAGCAGCAGGGCAAGCAGGACACAGAAGATCAGGCAGAAGGCATTGCCATGACGGAAGAAGAACAGTTTGATTACGAATTGCGGACCGCAGTTGACGGATTAAACAGTGATCGCTCTGTTAGAAAAGTCGGTCTTCCCAAAAGCCTCGGGACAGGTGAGAAAATCACCTGGCAAATCGAAGAACGCAGGGGAACGAATACTATACCGATTGCGGTCTTGATCATATTGCTGGTATTCGTACTTTACAAAAATCGTTTCGCTGCGATCAAAAAAAGAAAAATAGAGCAGCGGGAGTCGGTAATGAGGCAACTGCCGGAATTTGTCAACAGGCTGGTATTGCTTTTGAATGCGGGAATGATAGTAAGCGGCGCATTCGAAAAATCCATTGCCGAAAGCTTGCAGTTCCATGATGCTGCGGATGATTACTTTTATAAAAAATTAAAGGATATTTATGCATCGGTAAGAACTGCAAACGGTTCGTTCAACGCGGAATTCAGGCGTTTTGCAAAGGAAAGCGGAATCAAGGAGCTGATTCGGATTTCCAATATCATCAATGACAACATTAACAAGGGAACGGAGCTGACGCATAAGCTGCAAAACGAAAGCGAGCTTTTGTGGCTGAATCGCAAAAAACGGTGTGAAGAAAAGAGCAAGCTGGCAGAAACGAAGCTGACGCTTCCGTTGGTCATATTTTTACTGGTATTGATTGTGATAACGGTTGCTCCTGCACTGCTGGAGCTATGAGGAAAGGGGAACAGGATGAAAGGAAAAAGAGAAGCAACGAAAAGGTGGATGCGGATTAAAAGTAAGCGTGGGATGGAGTTGGTCCAAGTGGCTATGCTGGTAGCCATAGCAGTTGCCCTGGGGCTGATTTTCAAGACGGAAATCACCGATTTTGTCAATAAGACCTTTGAAGGCCTGAACAAATTTAATTAAAGCACAAGGGGACGTCAATGAAAATCAAGAGCAAAAAAGGCAGCTATATCATGGAAGCGGCTATCGTGCTTCCGATGATCATCCTCGCCACGATAACGGCGGTTTTGATCATCATGTTTTTTTACAGCCAGATGACGCAGCGGAGCAGTTTGCATATCATTTTGCGGAGCGAGGCGGGCGCAATGACAGAGAAGACGACTTATCATTACGTTGAAGCTTCGGCGGGTGAACTGGGCGCGGAGCTATATCGGAAGAAAAGCGCATTTGGCGGGAGTGTGTACGGAAAAAAGTATCTGATCATGCCGAACAAGGGACTTCTAGGCAAAAAAGGAACTTTTGTTGCAGAGGGCTGCTGGCATGCGGTAGATGGCACAGCATATGTGCGGTATTGCAATCTGGTAAAGGGGATAAGAAATGATGCGGATGAATAGCAAGCGGGGAAGCAGCGCGGTTTTTTTGACGGTGATATTGGCAGCACTGGTGTCGATCACCCTTGCGTTGATATATGGCGTCAGGGAGGAAAGCGTGAGGAGCCGCGCCGATGCCGTGATAAACCTGGCCGGGGATTCACTGCTTTCCGAATTCGATTACGATGTACAGAAGGAGTACGGGTTATTTCTCCTGAAGGGAAGTGACCGCGAGCTCTCCACAAAGCTCAGAAGTTATCTGCGTTATTCTTTTGCGGATGCGGAGGATATCGCGATAGAAAGCGTAAAGGCGTCGGGAGGCAGGTTCTCGATTGCCGATACGGCGTTAATCAAACAGCAGATTTTAGATCATATGAAATTTGCGGAGCTGGCAGGGGTCATGGAAAAGCTGGAAAAAACGGATGCAGCGGAAGGGCTGCCGCAGGAAAGCACTATGGAAAACAAGACGCTTCGGCACGGCGCGACGATTGTTTCCCTCCCTTCTTCAAGGATGCCGAAAAGAAGCCTTACCGCAACGGCAGAATCGTTGGCGGGCAAAGCGGCGGAAGTAAAGCAAGCTTTTCGTGCAGGTACGGAGGCATATTTATTGAACCGTTATGCGTTCATCCATTTTAACAGCAGGAATCATGCGGTAAACACGGAACATTTTTTTAAAAATGAAGTGGAATATATTTTAGGCGGGGAAACCTCCGACCGAAAAAATGAAAAACGTGTGGAGCTAGCTTTGAAAGCGATGCGATTTCCGATCAACCTTGCGCATTTGTATGCTGATCCTAAAAAACAGGCGGCGCTTTCCGCCATGGCACAGCTCTTGACGCCGGGGGCTGCGGCTGCGGCAACGCAGGCGGTTTTGGCTTCGACATGGGCTTATGCGGAGGCGGACAACGATGTGGAGCTTCTGTGGCAAGGTCATAAAGTGCCGATGGTAAAGGATGAATCGACATGGGCGGTTGACCTGGATTCTGCGGTAGAAGGCATTTTAGGCGGAACGGCTATGCCGGATGTGGAAAAGGGATATAACTATGACCAATATTTGCAAATCCTTCTCTTTTTTCAGGATGAAAATATGAAGCTGGCGCGGATCTTGGATTTGATTCAGATTAACATGAGGAAAAGCTACAATGAAGATTTTCTCGTACAGGAATATGCAGCAGGAATTTCTGTAGAAGTGAAAGTGAACGGAAAAAACTATGGCTATGAAAAACAGTACTAAAGGTTTTTATACGTTGGAGGCGGCTATCTTTTTGCCGCTGGTGATATTGGCTGTCCTTTCGCTGGGGTATTTTATGCGGATAGACGGCGCTTGGGAAAACTGCATTCATGGCGCGGTGGATGAAAGTGCCATGATCGCTGCCAAATCCTATGATGAAAGCAGGTCAGGTCTAGTGAAAGGCAAACTGCAAGAAAGGCTCATGAAGGATAATCCTGATTTGGAAAAGGTCAGCGTCAGTAATCTCAGGATTCGGTACAATGGTGCGCATGCCGACCACTTGACTTCTTATAAGCTAAGCGCGACGTTTCGTTTGCATTTGCCCTTGGGATTCGACCATGCGTTTCAGTTTGAGAGCGGCATTCAGTACAGGGAATTTATAGGGAAAAAAGAAATGAAACAGCCGCTGGGAGGGGAAGGACTTGAGACAGACCAGCCGCAAAACCCTGTCTGGGTCTTTCCGCAGGCTGGGGAGAAATATCACAGCGAAGGATGCAGTTATGTAAAGGCGTCGGTAACGCCGCTTGTGCTGACTGCGGCAATTAGAAAAAAGTATAAGCCTTGTCATCTTTGCGATTCGGGTCATATGGAAGCAGGAAGCATCATATTCTGTTTTAAGGGCGCTGATACTGCCTATCATAGAGGGACATGCAGCAGCATTGTGCGGCATCCTGCGGTTATCGATAAAACAGATGCTGCAAAAAGGGGCTACAAGCCATGCAGTAAATGTGGAGGAGGTTAATTTATGTGGAAAAACAGGGAATTCAGAATTAGGCTGGAAGAAGATACCATGCGGGATTATGAACGGGTCATGCTGACCTCAGGGGAATGCAATTTTTTTATGCCCATGGGGTTTATGGGCGAGGATGAAGGAGAAGTGGTATGCTATGATTGCAGCGGTTTTGCGCCGATCGGAAGCTACCGCATTGAAAAAACGGAGGATGCGCTTTACATCCTGGAAAACGTTTTGCTGATTGTGGGAAAGTCGGTGGAATACCTTATAACGCCTGCCAAAATCACGATTAATTCGGATACGGTATTTTATAATAAAGAAACGGGTGAGGTGAAAATTGCCTATGTTCCGGCGGCTAAGGGACATGCTAGCCTGAGGAGAAACCTCGCTGTTTTCATCCGCCAGCTCGGAGCGGATATCTGCGATGGGAAGGAGAAGTATCTTGCTGAGGCGGCAAGGTATATCCTGTACCATAATTATTATATCAGGGACATGGTCAATAAAATAGGAATTTTTAAACGACAGCTTTATAAAGAAAAGCAACAATATAATTCTTGAGTATTACCTCGAAATAGTCCTTGAGTAATCAGTCGAAATATGGTAACATAATTATGATTAACTGATTAATGGCTGACGGGATATGCTTAAAAATCGTGCATATTCCATTCTTAGGAGGTGGAAAAATGAGCCAACAGCAAGTTAATGGTGTTGCCGGGCTGAAAAAGCATGATATCAAGGTTTCAGGTATCGTCTTTATGCTTTATTGCTTGGTAGCGGCAGGCGCTTTTGGAATTGAGGAAATGATTCCGGAAGCAGGTCCTGGAATGACCTTGATCCTTTTGATCATCTTTCCGATTATCTGGGCGTATCCGATCAGTAACATGGTCGCTGAATGCGGATCGCTCATGCCGTCTGAAGGCGGTGTGTACGTTTGGGTAAAGGAAGCATTCGGTGAGTTTTGGGGATTCCAGGCAGGATGGTGGGGGACGGTATCCACTTACATAACCAACGGTGTATACGTTGCTCTTGTAGCAGGGTATGTAAGCCAGATGATCCCAATGTCCCAAGCGGCAATTTTCATATTGAAACTGGGTATGATCGCAATTTTTACTTTCATTAATTTGTTGGGATTGCGGGAAGTTGGCAAGGTAAGCACCGTATTGTCGATTTTGATCGTGCTGGCGTTTGCACTGGTTGCAATCGTAGGTTTTGTGAATTGGGAAACGAATCCGATGGATCCGATGATGCCGCCTGATTACAATTGGCTCGACAGCGTTGGCGGCGGGATCTGTATCTGCGTATGGATGTACTGCGGATATGAATGTATTTCCAATATGGCCGGAGAGGTTCAGAACCCGCAGGTTATCCCGAAGGGTCTTTTGATTGCAATGCCGTTGGTAGCGCTGACTTATGTTCTTCCTACGCTGGGCGGGTTGGCGTCACTGCCTGCTGGAAGCTGGGAAAACTGGTCAACGGAAGGCGGTTTTACGTCTGAAACGGTAGGTTATGCGACTGTATTGACGGCAAACCTGGGGCAGGCGTGGGGATATCTCTTCCTGGTCGTTGCCATTATTTCTCAATGTGCGATTTTCAATACTTACCTGGCATCAGGGTCTAGGGGATTTTTCGTATTGGCAGATGATAATCTCTGTCCTAAGTTCCTGGTTAAGGTAAGCAAAAAAAGAGGCGTTCCATATGTTGGTATCCTTTCCTTGGCACTCGTCACGGTAATCCTGGCGCAGTCCAGCTTCACGACCCTTGTAAGCATGGAGGTTGTGTTCATGCTGGCTCTGTATATCATTCTTCCGCTGGCAGTGATTAAGATGCGTAAGGCCGTTCCTGTAGAAGAGCGGAAGAAGAAAGGTCTTTTCGTTATGCCTGGCGGCAATGCCGGATTGATCTTCTATTGTGGATTTCCGATGGTGATTGCTGTCGTGGCATTGCTGGTCAATGGGACGGATTATTTCGTAACAGGCATCATTGCAACGGCGACCGGACCGATCGTATATCTGATCGTGAAGGCCATATACGGTGGGCTTTCCAAGAACGACCCAGTGCGTTATCCACTCAATGCGAAAACTAGGCTGGCAGTAGGCGATACAGTAAGGGTCGGCGTCTATCTGATCATTGCAGGTACATTCAGCTTTATTGCCCAATTCTGGCTCAGATGGTGGGAAATCGATTACGGCGAATGGGGACCGGATGATTATGACATGATGGGAAACATTATTCCACAGGTGCTTGAAGTTCTCAAGTGGGCAGGACTTGTAGCATTGATTATCGGAATTATTATCGCGGTGATCGGATATAAGGTGGATCGACCAGCGCCGCAGGCAGAGTTTGATATCGATGCTTTGATGGATAAGTATCTCCATGAAGACAGGCATGAGGACATCTTCGGTGACTTATAATCAGAAGAATGTTTTGTAAAAAGAAAAATAAACCGGGCGTGGCGATTGCCACGCCCGGTTTTTTGATGTAGGATATAGCTATATATTGCTTTCGGTCAGACAGGTTCTTGGTATAAAGGCGTCTTTTTCCTAATATGATTTAATAACACGGACAGTAAAAAACTGAGGGCTTTGACAGGCTCGGGAAAGAGAGGGAAACAAGATGCGTCACAAGAGGAGGTCGAGGGGTTACAGGTCTTCTTCCAGAAAGGGAGCAAAGCTGAATTTTGCACCGGTCATCATCATTTTATGCTTATCCGTTGGGTGCGGATATGCGACGGCGAAATATGTGGTAGAACCGGCGGTCAACTATATTCCTCAGCTTACGGCGGAAGAAACGAAGCAGGATTCAGCAGAAAGCTCGCCCAAAGATTCGGCAGATGGCCAGCAAGCGGAAACGGAGCAGACGGAAGCTGGTGATGAGGGGAGCAAGAAAAACATCGTAGAGGATGATATGAACGTGAAAGAAACGGGCAAAGTCGCCGGATACGCTTTGCAGTTTGGCTGCTATTCCAGCCAGTCTGCGGCAGAAAGCGTGCTTCCTACCTTGGGTGTGGAAAATTTGCAGGTCATAGAACAGAACGATATGTATAAAATCGTCGGGCAGACTTATCAAACCAAAGCTGCGGCCAAAGAAGCCCTGCAAAAGCTGCCGGAAACTGCGCATGCCTTCGTCACTACGCTCTATGAATAGTACTGCGATAGTGAAAACCGCCTGATACATTCCAATATAGCCCGTTGCAAATAATCGTGATCTGCGAAAAAGGATTGCGATATACCAGAGCTTATTGATAAAATTAACATAAAAAGAGGACACAGCAAATGATACCATTATCGACGAAAATGAGACCGGCACATTTGTCGGAATTTGTGGGACAAACACATTTCATGTTTGAAGGCTCGCTGTTCTATAATTCCATCAAGAACAAAACCTTTGATTCGGCAATTTTTTTTGGCCCTTCTGGCACGGGAAAGACGACCCTTGCAAGAATCATTGCACGGGAAATCGACAGTAATTTTGTTGAGATCAATGCTTCTACAACCGGAACGAAAGAATTAAAAGTGATTTTGGAGAATGCTTCCGTCAGATTCCATGGTTTGCAAAAGGAGACGACCTTTCTGTATGTTGACGAGGTACACAGATGGAATAAGCTACAGCAGGATTCCCTGCTGCGGGCGCTGGAAGAAGGCATCATAAAATTTATTGGCAGCACGACGGAAAATCCGTATTTTTCTATCAACAATGCGATCATCAGCAGGGTACGGAATATATACGAATTCCGGCGGCTGACAACGGATGAATTGATCACTATACTGAAACGGACGCTCACGGATGCCGAAAAGGGGTTTGGCGGGCTCGATGTCAAGTACGATGTCCAGGCACTCCGCATCCTTGCCGATATGAGCAATGGCGATTGCCGGATCGCTCTGGATGCGCTGGGATTTATCGTAGATAACCTGGAAGAAAACCGCAGTATCGATCAAGAAATCGTAGCTGAGGCGATGCAGCGGCAAACAACATTTTATGATAAGGAAGAGGATAAATATAATCTTTTATCTGCTTTGCAGAAATCCGTACGGGGCAGTGATCCCCATGCAGCAGTCCATTATTTGGCCAGGCTGCTTGCGGGCGGTGCGGATATTATGACAATAGGGCGCAGGCTGCTGGTAATGGCAAGCGAGGATGTCGGCATGGCATATCCGAACGCAGTTACCATCGTGACGGCATGTGTGCAGGCGGCGCAGATGGTGGGGCTGCCGGAGGCGAAAATAAATCTGGCGCAGGCAACGGTGCTTTTGGCATCTTGCCCGAAATCCAACGCATCCTGCATGGCCCTGGAAAGGGCAGCCGCAGATCTGAAGGGTAGGAAACTGGAAGATGTTCCGCTTCATTTAAAAGATTCCCATTATAGCGGGGCGGCAAACTTGGGCAGGGGGCTTGGCTATAAATATCCGCATGCTTACGGCGGCTATGTGACGCAGCAATATTTGCCGGATGATCTTTACCAGGAACGGGTCAAATACTACGAACCGACTTCAAATGGAAGCGAAGCGGCTTTTAAAAAATATTTGGAGGAACTTGAACGAATCGATGAAAACAATCGTAAGGGCTGAAAATGCAGGATTTTGCTTTGGCGTAAAACAGGCGATCGAAAAGGCCGAGCTGGCGGCAGAAGAAACGGTATCTGCGGCGAAAAAGGCAGAACTGGATACGGAAAAAGCGGTATCCGCAGTGGAACGGGCGAAAGCAGGAAAGCAGGGGCGCATCTTTTCGATGGGACCTTTGATTCACAATGAACGTGTCACGGGGGAATTGGAAGCAAAGGGCATTCAAATCATCAGATCTCTCGATGAAGCCTCGGCAGAGGACCGGGTGATTATCCGTTCGCACGGGGAGGGAAAGCATCTTTATGAGCTTGCCAGGCAAAAGGGGATAGAACTGGTGGATGCGACCTGCCCTTTTGTTGCCAGGATACACAAGCTGGTGCATGATACCCATAAGCAGGTGGTCATCGTCGGGGACAGGAATCATCCTGAGGTCATGGGCATCTTTGGATGGTGTCAAAAACCGGCGATCATAGTAAGCTCCTATGAAGAAGCCGCCATTGTGGAAGAGGATGATCTGTTTGTGGTGACGCAGACCACGATCCGGGAGGAGCTTTTGCATGAAGTGGTGAAAGCATTTGAAGACAACGGGAAGAAATTTATCGTGAACAATACGATCTGCAATGCGACTTCAAAACGACAGAGATCCTGTGAAGAATTGGCGAAAATATCCGACTTAATGGTTGTGATCGGGGGCAGGAACAGCTCGAATACAAAGAAGCTGTTTGAAATCTCGAAAAAATATTGTCCAAACACCTTTTTTGTTGAAAATATTGAAGATTTACCGTTGAAACAGCTTCAAAAATGTAATAGAATAGGGATAGCAGCGGGTGCTTCGACACCTGAATGCACAATTAAGGAGGTTATTGCCAGCATGAGTGATGTAGCACTTGAAAAAAACGAATTAAACATGAATGATCTTATGGATGAAATCGAAAAGTCCCTGAGATTGCCAAGAGGCGGAGAAATTGTAACAGGAAAGGTCCACCAGGTTACAGACAAAGAAGTTATTGTTAATTTAGGTTGCAAGAAAGACGGAATCCTTCCGGCTTCTGAAGTGAGCCTGGAAGAAGGACAGACTTTAATGGACGCCTTCAAGGTTGATGACGAAATACAGGCAAAAGTAATCAAAACAGATGATGGCGACGGCGGTATTTTACTTTCGAAGAAGAAGTTAGAAATCAGCGCCAACTGGGAAGAAATCGTTAAGGCGCTTGAAGATAAAACGGTTCTTGAAGTTAAAGTGACAAGGACAGTCAATGGCGGCGTGATTGCGGAGTATAAAGAAGTTTCCGGATTTATTCCACTGTCCCAGCTTTCCGACCACTATGTGGAAAACGCAGAGGAATTCGTTGGACAGACTATGGAAGTGAGGGTCTCCAGGGTTGACCAGAGAAGGAACAGGGCGGTATTTTCCCATAAGCTGTTCTTGAATGAAGAGCGTGATAAGCTGGTTGCGGAAATTTGGGAAAACCTCAATGTAGACGATGTCGTGGAAGGTACGGTAATGAGATTTACCGATTACGGTGCATTCGTAGATATCGGCGGCATTGACGGTCTGCTTCACATTTCGGAGATTTCATGGGGTAAGCTGAAACACCCGCAGGAAGTTCTGAAAATTGGACAGAAGATCAATGTGAAGGTTCTTGCCATGAATGCAGAAAAGGGCAAGATTTCATTAGGGCTGAAACAGAATCAGCCTGAACCGTGGAGCGTAATAGACAGCAACTATGAAGTGGGACAGGTTATCGAAGGCAAGGTTGTCCAGATTAAGGAATACGGTGCATTCGTAGAGCTTGAACCGGGTCTTGACGGGCTGGTACATATCTCTGAGGTTGCACATAAGAGAGTGGGCAATATCAATGATGAATTGTCCGTTGGACAGATCGTATCGGCGAAGATTCTCGAAATCGATAAAGAAAGAAAGAGAATCAGCCTCAGCATCAGGGAAACCATTGATCCGCCGACAGAAGGCGAAGAGGAAGCCGCTCCTGCAAGAGAGGATGCAGAGCCTGCTGTTTCTGAGGAAGAATAATCACTTTCAATAAAAATGATCATTTTATGTTAAGAGATGGCTTGTCCATCTCTTAATTTTTTAGGAGGATATGCATGGATAAAATTTTGGTCAGCCAGTGTTTATATGGAGGAGAGCCGGTCAGATATGATGGCAGGTGCAAGGCGGAGACTGATCCGAGATTTTTAAGATGGAAGGAAGAAGGCCGTTTGATTCCCGTATGCCCGGAAGTGTTCGGCGGTCTTTCCGTTCCCAGAAGTGATGCCCAAAGGCAGGGTGGGCGCATCGTTTCCAGGGCGGGAGAGGACGTGACCTGGGCATACCAAAAAGGTGCGGAAGAGGCGGTAAGGCTGGCAAAGGAACACTGTGTGCTTTGCGCAGTCATGAAAGAAAAAAGCCCGTCCTGTGGCAGCAGCTTGATCTATGACGGAAGCTTTACGGGAACGCTGATCAAAGGACGGGGTCTTGCCGTGGAGCTGTTACAGGAAGCCGGGATCACGGTTTTTTCGGAGAATCAGCTCGATCAAGTGGAAGCGTTGATGCAGCGATGAGCTCGCGAGCTGATTTTAACGTCGTATCGGTAATGTTAGCGCCGCCTAATAGCCTTGCGATTTCGTTCTCCTTTTCCTGCTGGGATAAGGCGGTAACGGTCGTATAGGTCATGGTTTCGTCGGCGCTCTTTTCGATTTTGTAATTGTGCTGCCCGAAGGCTGCAATCTGCGGCAGGTGGGTGATGCATATGATCTGGTGGTTTGCTGCGATCTCAGCCAGCTTGCGGCCGACAACGCTGGCGGCAATCCCGCTGATGCCGCTGTCGATTTCATCGAATATCATGGTTGGGATTTCATCGTAATCGCCAGTGATTTTCTTGAATGCAAGCATGATCCTGGACATTTCGCCGCCGGAAGCGATTTTGCTGAGGGGCTTTAACGGCTCCCCGCGGTTGGTGCTGATGAGAAATTCCACGATGTCGATGCCGTCTGCTGTAAAACCTTCGGATTTTTTAAATGATATAGAAAAGACCGCATCGTTAAAATTAAGCTGCGAAAGCTCAGCCGTTATCAGTTTTTCGAGCTTCTCTGCGGATTGTTTCCTGATTTTGCTGAGCTTGTCCGCAGCGTCTTTCAGCGCCGCTTTTTGTTTCGCCAGTTCTTTTTCCAAACATTCCTTGGTGCCG
>CAJUEB010000028.1 GCA_910585135.1 uncultured Eubacteriales bacterium | reverse complement strand
ATCCTCCAACAGCATCAAGGAATTTATCAAAGAAATCGTGGAGCATGAAGATACGAAAGCCCCATATAGCGACCAGGACATGGTGGAACTGCTCAAGGAAAAGGATATCAATATTTCACGGCGGACAGTGGCCAAGTACAGGGATGAGCTTCACATTTTATCCTCATCCAAAAGAAGGCGTTATTAACCTGTAAAGGTTATATATAGTAAATTATAAAAGTATCAATGTATTTTGAGGGAGGAAATCAAAATGGCAATTAAAATCGGTATCAGTGGATTTGGGCGTATTTCACGTGTTGTAATCCGTGCGGCAATGGATATGCCTGAAATTGAAATCGCAGGAATCAACGTTCGTAATGCGGACAGAGAGTATATGGCATATATGCTGAAGTACGATACCGTGTTTGGACGTTTTCCGAAAGAACTTGGGTATTATGATGAAGGGCTGATTATAGACGGGAAAAAGATTCCGGTCTACAGTGAAAGCGATGCGGCTAATATTCCATGGGACAAGTGCGGCGCAGAGTATATCGTTGAAGGAACTGGCGCTTATAATACGACGGAAAAAGCGATGGTACATATCAACCAGGGCGCAAAGAAAGTAGTCATTACCGCTCCTGCTAAGGACAAGACGACGCCTACGTTTGTCATGGGCGTAAATCATGATTCTTACAGAAGCGATATGGACATCGTTTCCAATGCTTCCTGTACGACAAACTGCCTGGCGCCTCTTTGCAAGGTAATTGAGGATAACTGGGGCATCGAACAAGGTCTGATGTCCACGATCCATGCGGCAACTGCAAAGCAGAAGGTAGTCGATGCACGTTCTTTAAAGGACTGGAGAACGGGCAGGTCGGCTTTCGGAAACATCATTCCTTCCACCACAGGCGCAGCGAAGGCAGTCGGTCTGGTAATTCCTTCTCTGGTAGGCAAAATGACCGGCATTTCCTATCGCGTACCGACCAATGATGTATCGCTCGTGGATCTGAATGTCCAGCTCAAAAAATCGGCAAGCTATGAAGATATCTGCCAGAAGATCAAGGAAGCGTCGGAAGGCCATATGAAGGGCGTGATCGAATATGTTGATGACGAGGTTGTTTCCAGCGATTTCATCGGTGATTCGAACACATCGATCTTTGACGCAAGAGAGGGAATCCAGCTCAACGACAAATTCTTTAAGCTGATTGCGTTTTATGACAATGAATACGGCTATTCCGTGAAAGTACTGGAGCTGATCAGGCATATGTACAGCGTAGACCACGCATAATACATAATAACGAAAAAATAATTTTAGACAGTCGGCATATGGCCGGCTGTCAATTATTAAAAAAGGAAGGGTTTTATTGAAATGAAAAAAACAGTCAGGGATATCGATGTATCGGGGAAAAGGGTTTTAGTCAGATGTGATTTTAACGTCCCGATGAAGGATGGGGAAATTACCGATGATATTCGAATCACCGCTGCGTTGCCGACGATTCAGTATCTGCAAGAACAAGGCGCGAAGGTTATTTTGATGTCGCACATGGGAAGGCCGAAGGGAGAAGCCAAGCCGGAGTTTTCACTGAAACCGGTGGCAGACAGGCTGTCGAAGCTTCTGGGAAAGGACGTTATCTTTGCTGCTTCGGACGTGGTCGTGGATGATCAGGTTAAGGCTGCGGCTGATGCGCTTGGCGCAGGCGAGATCATGCTGCTGGAAAATGTCAGGTACAGAAAAGAAGAGACGAAGAATGAAGAGCCGTTTACCGGGCAGCTCGCTGCACTGGGGGAAATCTTCGTCAATGATGCGTTTGGCACTGCGCACAGGGCGCACTGTTCAACGGCAGGCCTGGCGAAATATATGCCGAGCGTATCGGGATTTTTGATCGAGCGGGAAGTTAAGTTCTTGGGCGATGCACTGGACTCACCGCAGCGGCCGTTTGTTGCCATCATGGGCGGCGCAAAGGTAGCGGACAAGATCCCGGTGATCGAAAATCTCCTGAAAAAAGTCGATGCGCTGATCATCGGCGGCGGCATGAGCTATACGTTTTTTAAGGCGATGGGTTATGAGATCGGCACGTCCATCTTAGATGCGGAGAGCATAGGTTTGGCAAAGGAACTGATGGCGAAGGCAGACAAGGCAGGCGTTAAGCTGCTGCTTCCGGTGGATACGGTATGCGCGAAGGAATTTAAAAACGATAGCGAAAAAGCTGTTTTTGACAGGGATCAGATGCCGTCTGACATGATGGGTATGGATATCGGACCGAAGACGATCACGCTTTACAAAGAAGCGATTGCAGAGGCGAAAACCATCGTATGGAATGGTCCTTGCGGCGTGTTTGAAATGCCGGCCTTTGCGGAAGGTACAAAAGCGATCGCCCAGGCGCTGGCGGAAGGCGGTGCAACGACGATCATCGGCGGCGGCGATTCAGCGGCGGCGGTAGAGCAGTTTGGGTATGCGGATCAAATGACGCATATTTCAACCGGCGGCGGCGCTTCCTTAGAATTTCTGGAGGGCAAGGAACTGCCCGGCATAGCGTGTTTGGAGGAAAAATAATGAGGATACCATTGATCGCAGGCAATTGGAAAATGTTTAAGACAAAGGCCGAAGCACTGGCTTTTGCGGAGGAATTCAAAGCCCTTTATGCGGGGACGGACGTGCAGGCGGCGATTTGCGCGCCGTTTACGAATCTGGAAGCGCTGGTGGAAGCTTTTCGGGGAACGGACATCAAGGTAGGTGCGCAAAACGTGCATTTTGCAGAGGAAGGTGCTTACACCGGGGAAATTTCCACTGCCATGCTGGAGGAGATCGGCGTGGACTTCTGCATCGTCGGGCATTCGGAGCGAAGGCAATATTTCGCGGAAACCGATGAGACGGTAAATCGTAAGCTGAAAAAGCTTTTCCAGGGGACGATCCGGCCGATTTTGTGCGTAGGGGAAAGCCTGGAGGAACGAGATTCGGGAAAAGCGCTGGATATCGTCAAAGGACAGCTAGAAGCGGATCTTTCAGGCATTGATTCGGAATGCGTGAAAAAGCTGGTGATCGCATATGAGCCGATTTGGGCGATCGGGACGGGCAGGACCGCCACGCCTGAGCAGGCGGAGGAAATGTGCGCGTTCATCAGAAATACATTGATCGCGCTGTATGATGAGGATACTGCGGATGCGGTCATCATCCAGTATGGCGGCAGCGTAAAACCGGCAAATGCTACGGAAATAATGAATATGGATGAAATCGACGGCGCGCTGGTGGGCGGAGCGAGCCTTAAAGCGAAGGATTTCATGGAGATAATTGATTTTTAAAGGTTTTTCAGGATAAAAAAATCGATTCTGAGAGGACAACTGATTTTAAAGGAAGGAAAGAGAAAAATGGCTTATATTGAAGATGTAATCGCAAGGGAAGTATTGGACTCAAGAGGAAACCCGACTGTTGAGGTTGAGGTTTTGCTGGAGGATGGCTCGGAAGGAAGGGCGATCGTTCCTTCGGGTGCTTCTACGGGCGTCCATGAAGCAGTAGAGCTGCGGGACGGTGATAAGGCAAGGTATCTGGGCAAGGGTACGCTGAAGGCTGTCGATAATGTAAATAATATCATCGCGGATGAGATCTTAGGCTGGGATGCGTTCGACCAGGTTGGACTGGATAAGCTGTTGATCGAGCTGGATGGGACGCCAAACAAAGGAAAGCTGGGTGCAAATGCGATTTTAGGCGTTTCCATGGCTGTGGCAAGGGCTGCTGCTGATTCCATCGGGCTGCCGCTGTTCCAGTATCTGGGCGGAGTCAACGGCAAGGTGCTGCCAACGCCGATGATGAACATTCTCAACGGTGGTTCCCATGCGGATAATACCGTCGATATCCAGGAATTCATGATCATGCCGGTAGGCGCGCAAAGCTTTCGGGAAGCGCTGCGGATGGGGGCAGAAGTGTTCCATAATTTAAAGAGCGTGCTGAAGGGCAAGGGTATGAATACCGCTGTCGGTGACGAAGGCGGGTTTGCGCCGAATCTTTCGACAAATGAAGAGGCGATCCAGGTTATCATCGAGGCGATCGAAAAGGCTGGATACAAGCCGGGAGATGATGTAAAGATCGCCTTGGACGTTGCCGCCAGCGAATTTTATGATGCGGAAGCCGATATTTATAACCTGACAGGGGAAGGCGTAAGCCGAACCGCTGCGGAGATGGTTGCATATTATGAAATGTTATGTGATAAATATCCGGTAATTTCCATCGAAGACGGTCTTGCAGAGGACGACTGGAATGGATGGAAGCTGCTGACCGATAAGCTGGGCAGCCGCGTGCAGCTCGTGGGAGACGACCTGTTCGTAACCAATACCGAAAGGCTTTCCGAAGGAATCGAGAAGGGAATTGCAAACTCTATCCTCATCAAAGTGAACCAGATCGGTACGCTGACTGAGACCTTTGATGCGATCGAAATGGCGAAGAAGGCTGGCTATACTGCTGTGGTATCGCACAGAAGCGGCGAGACGGAGGATACGACGATCGCGGATATCGTAGTGGGCTTAAATGCAGGGCAGATCAAGACGGGGTCGCTTTCGAGGACAGACCGTATTGCAAAGTACAATCAGCTTCTGCGTATCGAAGAGCTTCTCGATTCAGCCGGACAGTATGCGGGATCATCTGCATTTTACAATATTAAGAAAACGTCGAAATAGGTAAAGGCAGAAGCGGCTTCGTGACGGATGCAAGCGAGTTGAAAGCGTGTTTTGGAAGGTGAATGCTGCGCTGGCCGGATGCGCTGCGCCGAGGCAAACGTGCTTTATGTGGTGCGCTGCGGGGTGGTTGCGTTGCGCTTGGATGCCGTGCTGGCAGGATACGCCGTACCGAAGTGTGTTGGATGTGCCTTGCTTCACGCCTTGCGCCGAGGCATTATGGTGATTTGCTCCGGCAAGGCTGTTACCGCATAAAAGTGAGGAAAAATGCGCAATTTAAGAAATCAAATTTGTTGATTTTTGACAAACGCTGTGATAAACTTGAGAAGTTAGAATACAAGGAGGAATGGAAATGAGTCTTGCTCTTAAAATAGTGCTTGCTTTTGCGAGCGTAGTCTTGATTATTAGTATTCTGCTTCAATCCAGCAATAGCGCAGGATTATCCGGCTCGATCGGAGGCGGTGCGGAGCAGCTTTTTGGCAAGAAAAAGAGCCAGGGATACGATGGGATTTTAAGCAGGATTTCAACGGTATCAGCAGTATTATTCATCTTATTGTCGCTTGTGTTAGTGGCATTGGAATAGGTTTTAACGTTACAAAACCGTAAAAGAGGAAACTGCTGTCGTTTGTAAGAAAGCAGATAATAATCGTAGCACAGTGGCTGGTAGCGGCGCAGGCTGCGTGATGACAGCCTGGCGGCTGGCCGGGAATGTCAGATGAATATGCGGAGCTGGCGTAGCGATTCCCATCATGACTGGCTGTGGATACCCTGTACGCATATGGGGCGGCATAAAGGAGTTTTTTAAAAGCCCCCGTTGAAACGAATTCAACGGGCATGCTTTTCATTAATCAAATCAATTTAATATTTCATGTCAAATGAGTAAATTAAGAGGTGTCGGTGACGCCTCTTATCACGTCAAATCTGCTTGTGTGGCATGAGAGGGAGGTATTTTTAAAATGAATGTTTTAGCAATTCTTGCCGTTGTGGCGGCAATAATTGGCCTGGCAGTAGCGATCGGCTTAGCTTCCTGGATCGGGAAAGCTGACGAGGGCACTGACAGAATGAAAGAAATTTCAGGGTACATAAGAGAAGGTGCTATGGCATTTCTTTCAAGAGAGTACAAGATCATGGTCATCGTTATCGTTGTACTGTTTGCACTGATTGCAATCTTTATCAAGCCGATCACGGGCGTGCTTTATGTATGCGGTGCGCTGTTATCCGTGCTGGCTGGATTTTTCGGCATGAAGGTTGCTACGCTTGGTAATGTAAGGACTGCATGCGCAGCAAAGGATTCGGGAATGAATCTGGCTCTGAAGGTAGCATTCCGTTCAGGTGCTGTAATGGGTCTTGCTGTAACAGGTCTTGGTCTTTTTGGTCTTGGCGTAATCCTTTGCGTCCTGGATCTGGCTACTGTAATGGAATGCGTTACAGGCTTCGGTCTTGGTGCTTCTTCCATGGCGCTCTTTGGAAGGGTAGGCGGCGGTATCTATACGAAGGCTGCTGACGTTGGCGCTGACTTAGTTGGTAAGGTAGAAGCCGGAATTCCAGAAGATGATCCGAGAAACCCTGCCGTTATCGCAGATAACGTAGGTGACAATGTAGGTGACGTTGCTGGTATGGGTTCTGACCTGTTCGAATCCTATGTAGGCTCGATCATTTCCGCTGTTACGCTGTCAGCCGTTGCTGCTGTAAACTCCGGCGGTATGTTTAACGAAACGACTGCGGCTCTGTTCCCATTGATCCTTTCCGCGATCGGCATCATCGCTTCACTGATCGGTATCTTCATGGTCAGGGGCAAGGAAGGCTCAAATCCTGCAAGCGCCTTGAATATGGGTACTTACATAGCAGGAATCATCGTGGTAATTGCTACACTGATTTTATCCAATTATATGCTGGGAAGCTTCCGCTATGCGATCGCGATTATCGCAGGACTGATTGTCGGCATTGCAATTGGTAAGATCACGGAAATCTATACTTCCGGCGATTATAAATCCGTTAAGAAGATTGCGGAACAGTCACAGACAGGTTCTGCAACGACGATTATCAGCGGTCTGGGCGTTGGCATGATGTCAACATTATGGCCGATCCTCTGCATCGCAGTAGGTATCTTCGCAGCTTATTATGCTGCTGGCGTATACGGTATCGCTTTGGCTGCTGTTGGCATGCTGTCCACGACGGGAATGACCGTCGCAGTTGACGCATATGGTCCGGTATCCGATAATGCTGGTGGTATCGCAGAAATGTCCGAGCTGCCTGATTCGGTAAGGGAAATTACCGACAAGCTGGATTCCGTAGGAAATACGACTGCTGCGATCGGTAAGGGATTTGCAATCGGTTCTGCGGCTCTGACTGCACTGGCTCTGTTCGTATCCTTTGCAGAGGTTGCCCAGATCAGTGCGATGGATCTGCTCAACCCGATCGTTATCATCGGACTGTTCATCGGCGCAATGCTTCCGTTCCTGTTCTCAGCTATGACGATGAATTCCGTTGGAAGAGCTGCGAACCAGATGATCGAAGAAGTTAGAAGACAGTTTAGGGAAGACAAGGGCATAATGGAAGGAACTTCTAAGCCTGACTATGCGAACTGCGTAGATATTTCCACGAAGGCCGCATTGAAGGAAATGGTAATCCCTGGATTGATGGCAATCATTGCACCACTGGTAGTTGGTATTCTGCTGGGCGTTGAAGCGCTGGGTGGACTTCTGGCTGGCGCACTTTCATCAGGCGTATTGCTGGCCCTGATGATGGCAAATGCAGGCGGTGCATGGGATAACGCAAAGAAATATATCGAAGAAGGACATTTCGGCGGCAAGGGTTCTGACCCGCATAAGGCTGCTGTTGTGGGCGACACGGTAGGCGATCCGTTCAAGGATACTTCCGGTCCTTCCATCAATATCCTGATCAAGCTGATGACGATCGTATCACTGGTATTCGCACCACTGTTCGTAAGCATCGGCGGATTGATTAGCTTCTAAATAGTTCAATAAGCGCAATAGGCGAATGAAATATGCGGCATGATTTTTCATGCCGCATTTAAATTTTACCGTACCATACTTCATGGAAAGGAATCGCTAAAATAAAGTAGCAAATGCTGATTTTGGAGCATTTGCTACTTTATTTTCAAGCGTTGCGGCTCGATCATCCGCAAGCTTAGGATTGTTTTGCGGTATGAAGACCTTCCGTCAGTTGGAAGCATTGCAAAGAGAGTAGCATTTGCAAGAAAAACAGCAGATGCTACTCAAAAAGTCACATTTCACATAAAATGGAAATTATTTCATTCTCTTCACTTCGTCATTCCAACCGCTCCGTTCCTTCCAGCCTGCCTTTTTCACCTCAACAGCCCCGCCATTCCAATTTCAAAATTTACAAAAAATTGACATTGCTCTTTTGCGATATTTTATTTGAAACTACAAATAATAAAAAAGAAAACAAGAGAGGAGAAAAGAGATGAAAAAGTTCAGAATCTTTTTGGCAGCGGCACTTTGTGTATCCCTTTTGACATTTGCTGGATGCGGAAATAGCAATGATACAGTAGATGATAATGCCAATGATGGGACTGTTACGGAAGAAAACGCAGATATGGATAACGGCAATGGAACAAACGATGGAACAAATGATGGAACTGACAAGGGCGATTCCGTGACCGACGATATGGCAGATGATGCGAAGGACGCTGTCGATGATGTGGAAGATGTCGTTGACGGAAACGACCGAGACGATGCCACGAAAGCAAAAAATAACAATTAATCAAATGGAAAACGGATAAAAGGTGGCAATGCCACCTTTTATGCTGTAAAATGGTTTTAACAAAGATAACGGAGAAAAAATGGGTATATGCCGGAAGAGCAAATAATGAGAGTATATGGTATCTGCCGGAAAAATAAATGCAAGGAAAGAAAAGACATATGGCAAGGAAGAAAAAGAAACACGTATTAGCGGGAACGCTGGTCAAACATCGGAAGGGGTTTGGCTTTGTCAGTTGTGAAGGCTGGGATCAGGATATTTTCATTGCGTCTGATTCCATGAAAGGCGCGATGGATGGCGATGAGGTCGAAGTGGACCTGCTCCCTGAATATCTGTGGCAGAAATCGCCAGAAGCCATCGTTACGAAGGTACTTCGCAGGAAGACCGCAGAAGTGGTGGGAACGTTTAAACGAAGCAAGAAATTTGGATTTGTCGTGCCGGAAAACGGCAAGTACCGAGAGGATGTCTTTGTAAAGAAAAAAGATTTTTCCGGCGCAAGGAGCGGCGATAAGGTTGTCGTCCAAATTACAAGATATCCTGATAAGCACAATAGCGCCGAGGGAAGGGTGACTGAAATTATCAGCCGGGCAGGACAGCCGGGCGGTGACATTAAAGCGCTTGCCAGGAGCTATGGCATGCGGGAAACCTTTCCCAGCCGGGCTGCTGCTGAGGCGAAAGCTGTTCAAAAGCAGGGTATCCGGGATGCGGATATCAAAGCTAGGCGGGATCTGCGAGAAAAGACCATATTTACGATTGACGGCGCTGATTCCAAGGATTTTGATGATGCCGTGTCCATAGAGCGGCTGGAAAATGGCAACTACCTGCTGGGCGTTCATATCGCTGATGTAGCGCATTATGTGAAGGAAGATGCGCCTCTCGATAAGGAAGCTTTGAAAAGAGGCACGAGCGTATATTTGATCGACCAGGTGATTCCGATGTTGCCGAAGGCGCTGTCTAACGGGATTTGCAGCTTAAACCCGCATGAAGACAGACTGGCGCTTTCCATCGACATGGAGGTCACGCCTGATGGTACGATTGTCAATCACGAAATATATGAAAGCGTGATCAAATCTAAGGAACGCCTCGTCTACGATGATGTTTCGGATTTGCTGGAAAAAAACGATCAGAAAATGGCAAACAGGTATGCGCATATTAAAGAAGATCTTTTCCTGATGAATGATTTGGCGGTCACGCTTAGAAAAAACAGGTATGCGCGCGGCAGCCTGGATTTTGATCTGGATGAAGCAGATATCATGCTGGATGAAAAAGGCATTCCGTCAAGCATAGGCATCGTACAGAGAAGGAGCGCCAATAAGCTGATTGAAGAATTTATGCTGCTTGCTAACGAAACGGTAGCGGAGCATTTTTATTGGATGGAGATTCCGTTTGTCTACCGGGTTCACGAAAAACCGGCTCTGGATAAAATGGAACAGCTCAAGGTATTTTTGCGGAGCCTCGGGATTACGATCAGGGGAAATGCCGAGAGCATCCATCCCAAGGCGGTCAGCGCAGTATTGGAACAGGTGCGGGGACAGACGACCGAAAACGTCGTCAATTCCGTGATCCTGCGTTCGATGCAAAAGGCGTTTTACAGCACAGCCTGCGAGGGGCATTTCGGGTTGGCGTTAAAGTATTACTGCCATTTTACTTCTCCGATCAGAAGATACCCAGACCTGATGATACACAGGATCATTAAAGCATGGCTTCATGACGGTTCGACGGGAAAAATCGCAAAACATTTCCGCAAAAGAGCGACAGAGGCAGCAGAGCAGTCTTCGGCGATGGAACGGCAGGCCGTCAATGCGGAGCGGGAAGTGGAAAAGCTGAAAAAAGCAGAGTATATGAGTTATCATGTAGGTGAGGCGTTTGCGGGGATCATCAGCGGCGTAACGAGCTTCGGCATTTATGTACAGCTGGAGAATACCATAGAAGGGCTTGTGCGCATCCATGATCTGCGTGATGATTATTACGATTATGTGGAAGAAAAATACGCCCTCATTGGAAGGCGTACTGGCAAGACGTATAAGCTTGGCGATGAAGCGGCTATCGTGGTGGATTATGTGGATTTGGAACGGCGCGAAATTAACTTTTTGATTGCAGGCCGTCAGCGAGGCTGATGGCGGACAGCGCATCTCCGGCTTCATCGATATAGATTGGTTTTACGGCGATATCCCCGAGGGAAAGGATACCGATTACTTTGGAGGCTTCCGTGACAGGAAGCCTTCTTATTTTATGGGATGCAAAGAGCAGGGCGGCGTCGTGGATGTTGGCGTTTGGGGAAACGACGACGGGGTTTTTAGTCATGATTTCGGCGGCCGTCATTTCAGCGATGTCTTTGGGACCGCTTGCGCCGCCCGCATTTGAACCGCTGGCATTTTTGTTGCGGCTTTTTGTGCTATTCGCATTTGTTGCAGCATTTGTGCTATTTGTCTGGCTGCCGTTATTATTTGGATCGCTGGTATTTACATCGCTTGCAGCGGCCGCATTGCGTTTTGCTTCATACCGGGCGAGGACACGCAGCGCCAGATCCCTGTCTGTGATAATCCCTTTGATATGATTGTTCTGGTCGCATACGGGCAGACTGCCGATATTGCTTTTTCGCATCTGCCCGGCGATTTGCGATGCGGGGGTGCTTTCACTCACGCATACGATGTTGGTACTCATTAAATCCTTGACTTTCATCATGCTCTCCTTCACCTTGTGATTTGCGGGAATCAAATTTTCGAAGGAATCGTTTCGCTGAAATCGATTTTTCGCAGCAGTTGTTTTCCTGCCAAAATCATCTCTGCGAAGGAATCGTTTTCACGCACAAATCTTCTCCTTATGAAATTTCTCTCTTCTCTGAATAGGATTCCCAGGATGCGGGCAAATTATCTGTCCCTGCCCCAGAAATTGCTGGTAAAGAGGATGATGATGGTGAAAAGCTCCAGTCTGCCGATGATCATGAGGGCGCTTAGAAACAGCTTTAGCGCCGGATGAAACATCGCATAGCTTCCAATCAAGCTTGCTTCGGTGAATGCTGTTCCGGTATTGGACAGCATGCCGAGTGCGGTGGTGATGGTGGTCTCCATATCCAGTCCTTGTAAGGAGAGGAGGAAAGAGGATATGAGGAGGATCATCATATAAGTGAGAATGAATACGGTTATGCCCGAAACAACAGGTGCGGATACGGCATTATCCCCGAGCTTTACGGCTACGACGGAGCGGGGATGGATTCGCTTGAAGCAGCCACGCCAGATCAGCTTGAGCATGACCAGTATCCTGACGACCTTGATCGATCCCGCAGTAGAAGCGGCGCAGCCGCCGATAAACATCAGGGTGAGAAGCACGATCTGGCACAGAGAAGGCCAAATGATGTATGGTGATCTGGTATACCCGGCGGTGGTGGACATACTGACAACTTGAAAGAACGAGTCCCTCAGCGCAGAACTAAAACTATTGTCATTGATCGTCATCAGGCTGGCAGTGCACAGGATTACGGCAGCTGCGATAATGATCAGATGTGCGCGCAGTTCAATGTCTTTGATGAAATAAGATCCCTTTTTCGTGACCAGGTAATGGTAAAGCACGAAGTTCAGCGATGCCAGGATGCAGAAGATAGAGATAACGATTTCGATATAGACGCTGTCATAATAGGCGATTCCTTCCGGGTGTACCAGGAGACCTCCCGTGCTGATGCTGCCCATCGTGGTGATTACCGCATCAAATACGGGCATTTTGCCCGACAGCATCAATAGGATGAATTCCAGAATGGAAAAGGTAAAATAGGTGAGATACAGGATTTTAGCGGAGTCGCTCATTCTTACCGTCATTTTCTCCAGGACAGGACCGGGCGTTTCGGCGCGGGCGATCATCTGTCCGTTGATGCCCAGGGCGGGAAGTATGGAAATGACGAATACCAGGATTCCCATGCCGCCAAGCCAGTTGGAAATCGCTTTCCACAGCATAAGGCTTTTGGTCAGGAAAGCATCGTCGATTGTCGTGCATCCTGTGGTTGTAAACCCAGATGTGGATTCAAAGAATGCATCGATAAAATTATCTGCAAAACCTGAAAGATAGTAAGGGAATGCACCGACCAGAGAAGCGATCACCCAGCAGAAAGCCACGACAATATAGCCTTCGCGCGACCTGAACTTTGCACGAGAGCCTTTAATCAAAAAAGAAATCAGCGCGCCTGCGGTAAGGGTAGCAGGTGTACAGATCCGGAAGCCTGTAGCGGCGTTAGCATCTCCTGTTATTTCAGCATAAAGCCAGGGGATGATCATGGATATCCCTAAAATGAGAATGATGATGCCAAGTATCTTGGCTATGGCTCTATAGTTAATGCTTATGTTAGACATATCGATATCCTCCGTTAGTGGTTGGCATTCCAGAATCTCGGCGTCAGCAGGATAAACAGGGTGAAAAGTTCAAGACGTCCTGCAATCATATATATGGAGAGAAATACCTTGGAAAAATCCGATAGGCTTGCAAAATTTTCCGTTGGACCGATGATGCCGAAGCCGGGACCAATATTGCCAAGGCATGTAATCGCTGATGAAAAGCACGTCAGAAGATCCAGGTTTTCAAAGGATATGACAAATGCACCGGCAAAGACCAGCACGAAATATAAAAACATATGGCTGGCGATAGCAGAAACCGTGTCGCTGGGCATTTTTTTATCATTTAGGGTTATGTTTTCAATAACATTTGGATGGAGTCTTGTCGCGATTCCCCGCCTGATGAGCTGTAGTAATACATAAATGCGGACGATTTTGATTCCTCCGCTGGTCGATGAAGAACAGCCCCCCATGAACATCAGCATCAAGAGTACGATTTGGCATATGGTAGGCCAGGTTTCATAGTCCGGGGAGGCAAATCCTGTCGTCGTCAAAATAGATGCGCTTTGGAATGCAGAGTCGGTGAGTGCTGCGGGAAAGGAAGAATATGTTTTTCCGAGCAGCAATACCATCGTCATAAATATAGACGATGTGCCGAAGACAAGCAGATAGAGCTTAAATTCCGAATCTTGCCAGAATACCCGTATGCCGCGCTTTACACTAAAATAAAAAAGATTGAAGTTAATTCCACAAAGCACCATAAAAGCGGTGATTACTACGGTCACATATGTGCTGTTAAAATGACTGATTCCGTCGTTATAATTGGAAAAACCGCCCGTTCCTACTGTGCCAAAGGTCTGGACGAGCGCATCGTACAGGTTCAAGCCACCCAGCATCAGCAGGATGGTTTCCAGCACGGTAAAAAGGAAGTAAATCACATAGAGGATTTTGGCCGTGTCCGACATTTTGGGCGAGACTTTATCAAGCGAAGGTCCAGGTGTTTCTGATACAGCGATGTTTTGGCCGCTGATGCCCAGAGAAGGCATTAATGCGATGGCAAAGATGAGGATTCCCATCCCGCCGATCCAATGTGTGAAGGAACGCCAGAAAACGATTCCCTTTGGCAGCGATTCCACATCGGAGAGGATCGAAGAACCTGTGGTAGAAAAGCCGGAGCAGGATTCGAAAAATGCATCCGCAAGGTTTGGGATGCTTCCTGTGGCGACAAAAGGAACAGCACCAAGCGCACCGGCAATCAGCCAGCACAAGGTTACGATGAGAAACCCGTCCCGTACCTTTAGCTGCTTCATGTGGCTTTTACAAGCCTTTGTAAGGATTGCGCCGATAAGAAGCGCGGACACCATCGTCCATATAAACGGCATATAGACTGAAGGTTCATCGCAACGCATGGATACGAAAACCGATGGCAGCATGCAGATTCCGATTACAAGTAATACAGCGCCAATTATTCTGAATATAGATTGAATATTTAGACTCATAAAACACCTGCTATTTTTTCAGAAAACCGAATCTTCCCGCATCTTT
The DNA here is from genome assembly GCA_910585135.1 of uncultured Eubacteriales bacterium. Taxonomy (GTDB): domain Bacteria; phylum Bacillota; class Clostridia; order Peptostreptococcales; family Anaerovoracaceae; genus Lentihominibacter. The sequence continues at coordinate 2,002 of CAJUEB010000028.1, read as the reverse complement.
CAGGAGATTTTCCGTAGTAGATAAATTGCTGAGCAGGCTGAGGAGAATCACCTTATCATCCTCCAGGATCTCCGTATCACCATGTGGGATGATGACCTCGGTTCCTCTATGGATAGCGGCGAATATAATGCTTTCTGGCAGATCCAGATCCTTAAGTGGCGTTTCAAGGATCTTCATGTAAGGGGTAGCGATGATTTCCATGATCTCGGCTTGTCCTTGGATTAATTGTGATGAAAGGACCTGTTTCGAGCTCTGTACGAAACGGATGATGTTGTTGGCGGTAATGTCCAGCGGATTAAGCGCCATATCTACGCCCATAGCGGAAATGATTTCTGCATAGCTTTCCCTGCTGATTTTGGCAATAACATCTTCAACGCCATGCTGCTTGGCCATGAGCGCTAAAAGAAGATTGTCTTCATCGAAGCCTGTCGCTGTAACTACAGCATCCATCAGGTCGAGATTTTCTTCTTCCAGTAATGTCAGGTCTGTGGCGTCGCCGTGCAGAACCATAGCATCCTCAAGATGGGTCGACAAATAGTGGCAGCGTTCCTTTTCTTTTTCGATGATTTTTACAGCAGCGCCGAATTCTTCCAGCATTTCGGCCAGATAAAATCCTGTTTTGCCGCCGCCCATGATCATGACCTTTTGCAGATCCGTATATTTGCCCTTTTCATGTACGCGTTTGTTGAGCTTGAAGATCGGCTCTTTTTCCCCGATGACGTAAAGCACATCATCCTCCTGGATCACGGTCGAACCGTGCGGAATAATGACCTTGCCGTTTCTTGAAATGGCAACGATCAGCATATTCGGCAGCACATTTGGGATATCCGTCATCGCCAGGCCGATCAGCTCTTCGTATTTTTCTGTATCAAATTCGATCAGGGAGACTTTGCCGCTGGAAAAAATTCCGTTACTGAGGGAATATTTTTCCGCCAGGTACTTATAGATTTCGACTGTAATGCCGCGGTCGGGGTTTACGATATGGTCGATCCCCATAGTTTCTTTAATAAAATTGAGTTGCTGCATATGTTCAGGGTCGCGGACTCTGGCGATCACTTTGCTGCATCCGAGTTTTTTGGCAAATGCGGCGATTACGATATTGGCTTCATCATTGCCGGTTGTGGCAATGAGAAAGTCGTATGTTTCTATATTTAAATCCTTTAATACTCTTGTTTCTTTGGCGCTGGCATTGATTGTCATGACATCGATCTGCGAACTGATTTTTTGAAGCAAGCTGTCGTCAGTGTCGATGATGGTAACAGCATGGTCGCCTCCCAAAAGGGCGTCGGCTACCTTCATCCCCAGCTTGCCCGCGCCTACGATAACTACTTTCATTTCTGTTTTCCTCGTATTATCTGCTATAGTTATAATATCCAAACACATTAATTTTACCACTAATTATTGGGAATTCAACATATAATTGCAAGAAGCCGCAAAATAGATTAAAATATTGCTTAGGCAGGGCCGGCTTGAGATAGGCAGAGCGGAGATGGAAACTGGCGGATCGAACAGTAGCGGGCCGGCTAAAAGCAAATTGCCCGGACAAGGATAGGCCGGCCGCGTAGGCTGGTTCGGAGTGAACCAACCAAATAAGAACGAATGGATTGGATAGAAAAGAGGTGCTTTATGAAAATAGAGAGATTTATCGGCGGAATGCTGGAAAGCAATGGATATGTTATTTATCATCAGGATGGGGGCGACTGCTATATCATCGATCCCGGTTATCGCCCCAGCGTGTTTATCGAATTTGTAAAAGCGCACGATCTGAACCTGCGCGGGATATTGCTGACGCACCATCATTACGATCATGTGGGCGCTGTAGAGCGGATCAAGGATACGTTTGGCTGCCCGGTGTATCTTCATACGGATGATTGCGATCAATATAAAAAGCCGGTTGATGTGTATTTGGCGGATGGCGATATGATCGATCTGGAAGGAGAATCGATTACCGTGGTCAATACGCCGGGGCATACGAAAGGCAGCGTGTGCTTTTTGAGCGAGA